>NZ_FJUR01000002.1:300000-545000 GCF_900067135.1 Rhizobium sp. 9140
TACCGTTCTACCCCATTCGGCTGGTCGAGGAAAAGCAGCTACTGGCGTCTTACGTCGAGCGGGCAGAGGCGGAAACCTCCGTCACCTTCGTCGGCCGTCTCGGCACCTACCGCTATCTCGACATGGACGTGACCATCCGCGAGGCGCTGGATACGGCGGCGCTTTACCAAAAGAAGGCCGCTGACAAAGCCCCCGTTCCGGCCTTTCTGCATTCGCCGCTCTGAGCGTTCGGACGAGCCTTGTCAGGCCTTGGCGTCGGCCGCTTCCGCAGGCTGGTCCTGATCGAGACGCTTCGGCACCCAGAGGCAGACGGGGACGATGAGGACCGTCATGACGAACATCACCAGAAAGGTAACATGGAGCGCCGCCTGCAGAGCCATGCGGACGGGCGCTGCATCGATTGCTGCCGCGCCTGTCCCGTCAAGCAGGCCGCGCAGCTGCTCGGGGGAGATTGCCCCGATGCCGCCGGCATGCGCAAGGCCGTAGCTGAGCACTGCACCCAGAATGGAGGCGCCGAGCGTGCTGCCGAGGTTGCGGGAGAACACGTTCGACGCCGTGGCGCTGCCGCGCTGCGACCAGCCGACGCTCTCCTGCGTGATGACCAGCGCGCAGATATTGAGCAGGCCCATGCCGACCCCCATGATCAGCGATCCCGCACCCGCCTGGGCGGGCGAGCTTTCCGGCGTCAGCAGCACGAGCAGGAAGGCCCCGGCAGGGATGAGCAGGCTTGCGACGAGCATGATCGGCCGCAGCCCGAAACGCGGGAACATGCGTGAGGCGAACGTGGCGCCGGCCGGCCAGCCGAGGAGCAGCATGGTCAGCGCGAAGCCGGCGACCAGAGGCGAACGGTCGAGCACCGTCTGCACATACATCGGCAGAAAGGTCGTCAGCCCCATGATCGCCATGCTGGCAAAGAAGATGGCAATGTTGGAGGCCGCGATCGGCCGGCGCAGCCAGAGATCGGGCGCGACCATCGGCGCTTCGGCACGACGCTCCTGCCAGAGGAACAGGCCGAGACTGACGACGAAGACGAGCACCGCCACGATCGTGTAGACAGGTGTCGCGGCCTCCACCTCGGTCAGCGCCACCATGAGCGCGGAGATGGAAATGGCGAAGAGCGCTGCGCCGAGAATGTCGATCGACGCCGTGCGCGTCAGCTTCTCCTCGTGCAGAAAGCGGATGAAGCCGAAGGCCGCGAGGATGCCGACGGGAATGTTGATCCAGAAGACCCAGGCCCATGGCAGGCTATGAATGATGAAGCTGCCGAGCAGCGGCCCGACGACGGCGGACAGTGCCCAGACGCTCGCGAGATAACCCTGCACCTTGCCGCGTTCGCGTCCGGGAAACAGGTCCCCGATGATCGTCATCGCGACCGGCTGGATCGCACCGGCGCCGACGCCCTGCAGCAGGCGGAACGCGATCATCGACGGCATGGACCAGGCAAAGCCAGCAAGCAGCGAGGATGCGAGAAAGACGGCGATGCCGAAGAGCACGATCGGCTTGCGCCCGTAGATATCCGAAAGCTTGCCGAACACGACAGTCGTTGCCGTCTGCGTCAGCAGAAATGCGGAGAACACCCAGCTGTAGAGGTTGAGCTGGCCGAGTTGTGCCGCGATTTGCGGCATGGCTGTCGAGACGATGGTTGCCTCGATCGCGATCATCGCCATGCTTGCCATGATCGCGGCAACGACGAGGCCGCGGTGAACATGCTTTTCCGTCATGAATGGGTTCCGGAGCGCCTTGCCGGCGTCGAGGGAGGGACATCGGCGGTCGGACGGCCGTCAGTAGACGACGACATGCGCCAGCGCACCCTTGCAGGCGCCGACTCTGCGTCGGTCGAGATCAGATCTCGCGCGCCTGCAGTGGACCCGTCGATCTCAAGGGTCAAGCCCGATAGTTTGTAAAACTTACATTCCCGCTCTCCATCATGTCAGCAACGGACGGGATGGCGAAAGGCACCATCTCCGCGGCTACCGACATGTCGTTTTCGCGCGACCACGCCGAGAATATAGAGGCGCATGCAATCCTTTCAGGTTGCTCACTTCAGGCTCATGCAAGCCAGAGGCAATACTCAAGACGGTAACCAGCCGTATCGATGGGGTGTTCGCCCATGCTCGTTCGGAAGGAGAGTTTTGTCCGTTGCAGGGCTCGGCGCCCGTCGTGAGTGGGCCGGTTAAGTGTGGGGATTGATAGCATGACGACAATTGCTTCCGGCCTGAGCGTCACGCAAATCCGGTCCCTGTCCACACCCGCCGTTGCGGCCTGGACGACCGAAGATGTCAGCTCCCTTTCCACGCTCCAGATCAAGGCCCTCTCCTCCGCTCAGATCGCCGCCCTCGACGTCGAGGATGTGGAGATTCTCAGCACCGAGCAGCTCAGCGCCATTTCCCGCGCGGCCATTGTCGGTCTGACGCTCGATCAGCTCAGCGCCCTGCACAAGACCGGCATCGAGGCGCTCTCCTCCTCCCAGGTCGGCGGAATGACGACGACGCAGATCGGCGCATTGACGACCGATCAGGCGGAAGCCCTGACGCCGGCCCAGATCAGAGCGCTGACCAGCGCCCAGATCGCCGCCCTGAGTGCGGAAGACCTCGCGACCTTTTCGACGGACGACATGAACGCGATCTCCGGCACCGCCATTCGCGGACTTCGGACGGATGTGCTGTCTGCGCTGACGAACGATCAGATTTCGGCTCTGAACACCGGCGCCGTCTCGAACCTGTCGAGCGACCAGATCGTCGCCCTGAGCAAGGATCAGGTCGAATCGTTCACCTCCTCACAGGTTTCCGCCCTCAGCTCGCTCCAGCTTGCGGCGCTCGAGCCGGAAGATGTCGACGTTCTTTCCATCGAGGACGTCGCGGCGATCTCCATCCGGTCGATCGCCGGTTTGCGTATTGGCAGCCTGTCGAATGACAGGCTGTCCGCGCTCTCGCCTGCGCAGGTCTCCGCTCTGGGGGCATCGCAGATTTCCTCGTTGAGCACAGGGCAGCTGGCGGCCTTCAACAGCGGTCAGATCGTAGCGCTGGCACCGAGATCCGTCGCAGCCTTGACCACGGACCAGATGGTCGCCCTGTCCTCGGACCAGATCGGCGGTTTGTCCTTCACGCAGGTCAAGAGCCTCACCTCCACGCAGGTCTCCGCCCTGTCGTCCAGCCAGATCGCCGCATTGTCGACGTCTGCGATGTCCGCCGTGACGGCGCAGACATTTTCCGGAATTCAGCCGGACGCCATCCCCGGGCTGACGGACGGTCACATTACGGCGCTCGCGACCAGCGTCATCGCCAGTCTGAGCAGCCGGCAGATCGAGGCGCTGAACGGCGCGCAGCTGGAAGCCCTCACACCCGTGCAGGTCAAAGCCCTCAGCTCGACCCAGCTGGCCGCCCTCGACGCTGACGATATCGCCAATTTCTCCCCCACCGATATCGCCGCCATCAGTGGCCAGGCCGTGCGAGGGCTGAAGACCGATGTCGTTGCGGCACTTTCAAACGCACAACTCGCTGCGCTCAGCACCGCCACCCTCGCCGCGCTGACGAGCACCCAGGTCAACGCCCTGACGACCGAGCACCTGCCGGCCCTGCTCCCGGCGCAGATCGCCGCTCTCAGTGCAGTGCAGATCAGCGGCTGGGGTTCGGAGCAGTTTGAGACGCTCTCCACGGCGCAGATCGCAAAGCTCGGCCCGCAGACGATTGCAGGCCTCAGCACACTGCAAATCAGCAGTCTGACGGCCGAGAAGACGGCAGCCCTCACCTCTCAGCAAGCTCGCGCACTGAACGCAACGCAGATCTCGGCCTTTAGCGCCGCCGCGTTGGCCTCCTTCTCGTCCGCGGCCATAGCGGCCATTTCAACGTCCGCCATCCGGGGGCTGGGCACCAGCACTCTGGCGATCCTGTCCACAGACCAGATCGCGGCGTTCACCTCTAGTCAGACGGGCGCCCTGACGACGCTACAGCTATCGGCCATGAGCAGTCTGCAGGTCGAGGCCCTCTTACCCGGACAGATCCGAGCCCTCTCCGCGACACAGCTTGCCGCGCTCGATACTGCAGGCATCGGTACCTTCTCGACCGAGGACATGACCGCCATTACCAACAGGGCGATCTCGGGCCTGCAGACCGACATTCTCGCCGCGCTGTCGAGCGACAAGATCGCGGCCCTGAGCACAAGCGCCATCGTCAGCCTGACGTTTGCCCAGATCGAGGCCCTGCAGACGGGCCAGGTTGCCGCGCTGTCGTCCGATCAGATCAAGGCCCTGACCGCTTCTCAGCTTTCTGCCCTCGGCGCGGATGATATCGCTTCTCTCTCGGCCGACAATATCAGAGCGATTTCCAAATCGTCCCTGTCCGGCCTGACGACGGACGTGGCCGCAACGCTTTCGACAGCGCAGATTGCCGCTTTGACGACAACGCAGGTTGCCGGACTAACGAAGGGACAGCTGGCCGCAATGGGCACGGCGCAGATCGAGGTTCTGTCACCAACACAGATGGCCGCCCTGACGTCCGTGCAAATCTCCGGCTTGAGCGACGAGGCTATCGCCGTCCTCTCCACGGACGATGTCGCGGCGATGACCACGACGGCGGTTCAGGGCCTCAATATTGCAGCCCTTTCAGGAAACCAGCTGGCTGCGCTGACGACCGCGCAAGTCGCAGCTTTGCGGACAACGCAGATTGCGGCACTGTCGGCAGATCAGATCGGGTCGCTCTCGACCGCACAAGTGGCTGCTCTGAACGCGAATTCGGTGGCGGTACTTTCGACGGCGCAAATGGCTGCCCTCAGCACGGCCCATCTTGCGGCTCTCAGCACCACCCAGGTCGCACGGTTGACCGCGCAGCATTTCACCGTGCTCAACACGAGCGATATGGCGGCATTTTCAGTTCCCAATGTTGCCGCGATCAACAGCCGCGCCCTTTCCGGCCTCAGCGCCGATGCCGTGGCGACGCTTGGGACTGCCAAGATCGCCGCCTTGGGAACATCGGCCATCGCAAGCCTGACGACGGCGCAGATCGAGGCGCTCGGGACGGCGCAGGCCGAGGCGCTGTCGTTGGTCCAGATCCGCGTGCTGACCGCAGCACAGCTCGCCGCGCTCGGCGCCGATGACATCGCGACCTTCTCGAAGGAAGAGTTCGCGGCCATCAGCACCACAGCCATATCGGGCCTCAGTGGCGATGTGATGGAAAGTCTGACCGCGGACAAGATCGGCGCGCTGAGCACGGGTGCGATCGCGCGGCTGACGACCACGCAGATCTCGGCGATGGCCGCAAGCCAGATCGCGTCCCTCTCGGTCGCTCAGGTCAAGGCCCTGAGCGTTGCGCAGATGGCCGCACTTGAGGTCGAGGATATCGCCGCCTTCCCGACTGCAAACATCGCCGCCCTCGGCAGCCAGGCACTCTCGGGCATCGGTACGGATCTCGTTGCGGCCCTTTCCACCGCACAGGTCGCAGCGCTGGGGACGGCTGCGCTGGCCGGCCTCTCGACCCTGCAGGCGTCGGCTTTCTCCACCGGGCAACTCGCCGCCCTTTCCGCTTTGCAGGTCAAACAGCTGACGTCCGCGCAGATGGAAGCGCTCGCCGAGAACATTTCCGTCTTCTCAACCGATCAGGTAGCCGCCATGACGCCGCTTGCGATCGGCGCGCTCGGGACCGACCAGATCGCAGCCCTCAGCGACATGCAACTGGCGACGCTGACCTCCGCTCAACTGGGCGGGATGACATCCCAGCAGATGGCCGGGTTTAGCACGGCGGATATCGTTGCGTTCTCCGCACAGCGCATCGGGTCACTAAGCAGCAGCGCGGTCAGTGGTCTCTCGACCGCCCAGATCGCAGCGCTTGGTGCGGACCAGATCGTCAATCTCTCCACCCGGCAGGTCGCCGGCTTGAGCTCGGCCCAGATCGGTGCCCTCGCAACGGCCAACGTCGCCGTGCTCTCGACGGCGCAGATCGCAGCGCTTTCGAGCGCGGCGATTTCCGGCTTCACCTCGCAGCACGTCGCCGTGTTGACGACGGACCAGGCGGAAGCGCTGACCAGTGTCCAGGTGGGGAACCTGACGTCGGGTCAGATGTCGGGCCTCCGGTCGGACGACATGGCCACCTTCTCGACGAGGGATATCGCAGCTATTACATCCACTGCGATTGCCGGCCTGACCACGGACACGATCGCCACGCTCTCCACGAACCAGATCGCCGCTCTCAGCGCGTCCGGCATGCACGGCTTGACCACCCGGCAGCTGGCAGCGCTGCAGACAGAGCAGGTGGAAGCCCTGACCGGTGTGCAGATCGCAGCCCTTAGCTCGTCCCAGCTATCCGCGCTGTCCTCCAGCGCCATCGCCACTTTCACGACACGCGAGATCGCCGCGATCGATGCGGCTGCCATCGTCGGTCTGTCTTCCGCTACCATTGCATCGCTTGATCCAAGCAAAATTGCAGCATTGAGCACTGCGGCTGTCGCAGCCCTCGGCTCCCGCCAGATCGACGCCCTGAGCGCAGACCAGATCGCAGCGCTGACCCGTGCTCAGCTGGGCGCCCTCACCTCCCGGCAGACGGCCGTGCTGACCTCCACCGACATCCAGGCCATCCTGCCCAGGAACTTCAGCGCTCTCTCGTCCGATGCGATGGCGGGGCTGACCTCCGAGGCCGTCACTGCTTTGACGAACGACCAGATCGCCGCCATCAGCGCGAGCGGCATCAGCGGGCTCAGCACATCGTTGATCGCGCATCTGAGCAGCACGCAGGTGCAGGCTCTTGGCACCACCCAGATCGCTGCCCTGAGTTCACGACAGGTGGCCGTTCTCGCTGCCAGCGATGTCGCCGCGATGACGGCGACACAGATCGCCGCGCTGAGCGCCGCAGGCGTTGCCGGCCTGACCACCCAGCAGATCGGCGCACTGAGTGCCGATCAGGCGGAAGCTCTGAACGGCGTCCAGATCGCAGCTCTTGGCTCGCGGCAGCTGGCAGCGCTCGGCACCGGCGCGCTTGCCCGCTTCAGCCTTACCGATATCGCTGCCATTTCCGCCTCGGCCATTGCCGGCCTGTCCACGGCGACGATCGCAACGCTTTCGGCCGAGGGCGTCGCTGCTCTCAGCACCGGCAGCATTGCCGGCCTGAGCAGCATGCAGATCGCAGCCCTATCGAGCGACCAGGTCGATGGCCTGACAACCGCGCAGGTCGCAGCACTCACCTCCAAACAGGTTGCCGCACTCGGGACAGCAGCCGTCGCGGTCCTCTCTCTCCGCCAGATGGCCGCTCTGAGCGCCGACGGCGTCGCTGGCCTCACGGCCACGCAGATCGCCGCCCTGACCACGGACCAGACGGCTGCCTTCACGCCGACGCAGGTCGCAGCACTGAGCTCCGCCCAGGTCGCAGCGCTGGCCAATGAGGATCTCGACGGCTTCTCGACGGCGGATATCGCCGCCTTCGGCTCTGCGGCTATCCCCGGCCTGTCAACGACGGCGATCGTGTCGCTGTCTGCGGAACAGGTCGCAGCCCTCAGCGCCTCCGGCGTGGCGGGGCTCAGCACCGATCAGATCGCTTCGCTGAACAGTGACCAGATCGAAGCGCTGACGACCGCGCAGCTTGGTGCGCTCTCCTCCCGGCAGGCGTCCGTTCTGGGAACCGAGGATATTGCCCTCTTGTCTCCCGCCCAGATTGGCGCATTGGGTACGAGCGGCATTGCCGGTCTCTCCACGGCCGCGATCTCCATCCTCACGATCGATCAGGTCAAGGCTCTGACGGCCGTTCAGATGGGAACGCTTTCGTCGCAACAACTGGCCCTGCTCAGCACCGATGCCTTGGACAACCTGGGTACGGGGCAGCTCGCGGCGATCAGCTCTCTCGCTATTCCCGGCCTCTCCACGACGGCGATCGCATCGCTCTCCCTGAACCAGATCGCCGCACTCGGCACATCTGCGATTGCAGGCCTCGGCACGGCACAGATCGCAACTCTCAGCGTCGATCAGGCCGAAGCGCTGACGGCGTCGCAGATCGCGGTGCTCGATTCCCGCCAGCTGGCGGCCCTCGGCGCGGATGATATCGACCGCTTCACCACAAGCGAGATCGCCGCCATCAGCTCGACGGCCATCGCGGGTCTCTCGTCGGCCATGCTCTCCTCATTGACGCAGCAGCAGATCGCGGCCCTGAGCCCGGGCGGCATTTCGGGGCTCGCCTCGACGCAGATCGCCGCCCTCACCTCCAGCCAGATCGAGGCCCTGAGCCTCGCACAGGTCGGTGCGCTGACCTCCGCCCAGATCGGCGCCCTGACGACGACCGGCATCGCCGGTCTTTCGGATAACCAGCTTGCCGCCCTGAGCATCAAGGGCCTTGCCGGCATCAGCAGCGGTCAGGCAGCAGCGCTCAGCGCCGCACAAATGCAGGTCCTGTCAACCGGCCAGATCGCGGCGCTGAGTTCGGAGGCCATTGCGGGCCTCACGACGGACAGCCTCGCAACGCTGAAGCCCGCCAAAATCGGCGCCCTCGGCTCGACGGCCGTAAAGGGTCTCCCGACCGCCTTCATCGCTGCGCTGTCTCTCACCGAAATCGCCGGCCTCGGGACGGGCACCGTTGCCGGGCTGACGAGCGCGCAGCTTGGCGTGCTGAGCGCCGAGCAGGTGGATACGCTCACGACCAGCCAGATCACCGCCCTCAGCCAGAGCGGTCTCGCTGGCCTGACCACGACGCACCTCGCAACCTTCTCTGCGCAGGATATCGCCGCGATCTCGCCGGGCGCTATCAAAGGATTGAGCACAACGATCGTTTCCGGCCTGACATCGACCAGTATCGCGGCTTTGACGACCGGCCAGGTCGCGGCCCTCGGTTATAGTCAGGTCAGCGCCCTGACCCCGGCGCAGATCGAGATGCTCACGACATCGCAGGTCGGCGCCTTCGGCCTGATGCAGGCGGCGGCCCTCGGCTCGGACGATCTGGTCCGGCTGACGCCGGAACATATCATTGCGCTCGGCACCGGCGCGATCTCCGGTTTGAGCACGCGCGCCATTTCGGGCCTCACCGTTGCACAGGCAGAGGCCTTCACGCCCGCCCAGATCAACGGCATGACCTCCGCGCAGCTGCAGGCCCTGACGGACGTGGCGATCAACGCCCAGACGACCACGAGCACCTCCAGTGCCCGGGTCGCCTCGGGTTCGGAGACGTCCAGCGCGCAAAGCGAGGCCTCCGCCACATCCGAACAGCCGAGCGAAAGCAGTGCCTCGCTGATCATGTCGATGCTGAGCGTCTAGCAGGGTGACAGGAGCGCCGCGCTCCTGTCCCGATACCATCCGGCCGCTCGTTCTTGACGTGTCGGACAGCTGAATCCTATGCAACCCCATCATGCGATCATCGCTGCCTTTGGCCGCGTCTGTCCTCCCGTGTGTGCAGCCCTCTTGCGCATCCAACCAAATCCGATTGACAGTCAAGGTAGGACATCATATCTCTTGTTTCGGAGTTGAGGAACGGAATGCTGCTGGGGAGCAGCGTGTGGAGGAAATGATGCATCGCATGATCAAAGCACTGTCGACGATTTTGGTTGGTTCCACCTTGCTGACCAGCCCGGCATGGGCAGAAACGCCGCCGAATATGCTGGTTGTCGGCTTTTCCATGAGCAATATCCTGACGCTGGATCCCGCCGCCATTACCGGCAAGGAGACGGTACAAGTCCTCGCCAACATATATGATAACCTTGTTGGGCTCGACGCCGTCAACCGCGCGCAGGTCAATCCGCAGCTCGCCGAGAGCTGGAGCATCAGCCCCGACAACACGGCAATCACCTTCAAGCTGAGATCCGGCGCGACCTTCGCCTCCGGCAACCCGGTGACCTCGGCTGATGTCATCTGGTCGCTGAAGCGCCTGCTGACGCTGAATCTCGCCCAGGCCTCGTTCCTCAAGACGCACGGCTTCACCGCCGCCAATGCCGACCAGAGCTTCACGGCACCCGACGAGACGACGGTCGTCATCACCCTGCCGAAGAAAGTCGATCCGGAGATCATCGTCCAGACGCTCGGCATCGTCGGCCCCGGCTCGGTGCTCGACAGCAAGGTCGTGATGGAACACGACAAGGCCGGCGATCTCGGCTCTGCCTGGCTCACCAACAATTCCGCAGGCTCCGGCCCCTACACGCTCGGTCAGTGGCGCTCCAACGAGCGCGTTATTCTCGACCGCAACGAGAGCTACTGGGGCGATGCGCCCGGCATGAAGCGCATCATGATGCGGCATCTGGCGGAATCCCAGAGCCAGCGACTGATGCTCGAAAAGGGCGATATCGACATTGCCTATTCGATGTCGGCAGCCGACCTGAAGGCGCTGGAGAAGAGCGACAAGGTTGAGGTGCAGACCAATGGCGGCAGCGGGTTCTACTACCTCGCCGTCTCCATGAAGGACGAGAAGTTCCAGAAGCCGAAGGTGCGCGAGGCATTGCGCTACCTGATCGACTATCAGGGGCTGAACGACACCGTGCTGCCCTACTTCGGGCGCCTGCGGGATCGTCCGATCCAGACCGGCCTTTTCGGCGCCCTGCCGAATGCCGGCTACAAACTGGACGTGGAGAAGGCAAAGGCGCTGCTGGCGGAAGCCGGTTATCCCGACGGTTTCTCGACCACGCTCCGCGCGATCTCCGACGCACCCTTCATGAATGCGGCGACGGCCATCCAGGCAACGCTGGCGCAGGGTGGCATCAAGGCCGAGATCATCACCGGCAGCGGCGACCAGATCTACGGCGCGATGCGCGAACGGAAGTATGAACTCCTCGTCGGCCGCGGCGGCGGCGGGCAGTTGCCGCACCCGGACAGCAACCTGCGCGCCATCGTCTACAATCCCGACAATGCCGACGAAGCCAAGCTGACCAATTTCCAGGGCTGGCGCACGTCTTTCTACGACGAAAAGATCAACAGCATGGTCGACGCGGCGCTCGTTGAGACGGACAAGGCGAAGCAGGTCAAGGATTACGAAGCGATCCAGACCTATTACGCCGATGTCGTACCGGCCATCCAGCCCTTCGCCGAGGTGGTCGACAGCGTCGGCTACCGCGCCGACATCAAGGGACTGGCGCTGAATCCGTCCTGGTCCACGCGGCTGCGCACGGTAACGAAGGAGCGCTAGCGCGCTTTGGCCGGCGTGCCCGCACGCCGGCTGCCGCCCCTCGACCCTTTGCATTTCAAGGACGCCGTCATGAATAATGCGCGCTTTTCTGCTTTCGGCAGGCAGGCAGGAACCATTCTGGTCACCCTCATCGGCCTTCTGATCCTCACCTTCTGCATCGGCCGCCTGATGCCGGTCGATCCCGTGCGCGCGATCGTCGGGGAGGAGGCGGACCGGGCAACCTACGAGATGGTTGCCGAGCGGATCGGGGCGAACCTGCCGCTCTACCAGCAGTTCTTCAAATATGTGAGCGACCTGCTTCACGGCGACTTCGGCGTCTCGATCCGCACCGGCCAGCCCGTCATCAACGATATCCTGCACGTGATGCCGGCAACGATCGAGCTTGCGACCTTCGCCATCATCGTCGGGGCCGGGCTCGGCATTCCCCTCGGCATTCTCGCAGCCGTACGCCGCAACAAGCCGGTCGATCACGTCATCCGCTTCCTGACGCTCATCGGCCATTCCATGCCGATCTTCTGGACCGGCATGATCGGCCTCATCGTCTTCTACGCGGCTCTTGATCTGGTGGGCGGCGGCGGCCGGTTGTCGGACTACTATATCGGCCTCGTGCCGGAGACCACGGGTTTCCTGCTGATCGACTCGATGCTGGCCGGGGACTGGGAGGTCTTCCGGGATGCCGTCAACCACCTGCTGCTGCCGGCGAGCATCCTCGGCTATTCCTCCATGGCCTACATCACCCGCATGACCCGCAGCTTCATGCTGGACCAGTTGAACCAGGAATATGTGACGACGGCGCGGGTGAAGGGTCTCTCGAAGAGCCGGACGATCTGGCACCATGCCTTCGCCAATATCCGCGTCCAGCTCGTCACCATCGTCGCGCTCGCCTATGGCAGCCTGCTCGAAGGCGCCGTGCTGATCGAGACCGTGTTCTCCTGGCCGGGCTTTGGCCAGTATATCACCAACAACATGCTGGTCGGCGATATGAACGCGGTGATGACCTGCGTGCTGCTCGTGGGCGTCATCTTCATCGGGCTCAATCTCCTGTCCGATGCGCTCTACAAGATCTTCGACCCGAGGACGCGCTGACATGACGACGAAAACCATCGACATCGGGACCGCAGCCATGACCGCTTCCAGTGAGAAAACCTACACGGCCTGGAGCCGCCTGCTCCGTGTTCTCAAAGACTTGCTCGCCAACCCCTCCTCCGGCTTCGGCCTCATTGTCATCGCGATCCTTCTCCTCACGGCGCTCGTCGCGCCCTGGATCGCGCCCTATGAGCCAAACATGATCAACCTCGCCCAGGCCCTCCAGCCGCCATCCGCCGCCCATCTGTTCGGCACAGACGAGCTGGGGCGCGATGTGCTGAGCCGCATCATCCACGGCTCGCGCATCAGCCTGACGATCATCACCATCGTCTCCGTCATCGTCGGTCCGCTCGGCCTTCTGGTCGGCACGACCGCCGGCTATTTCGGCGGCTGGTACGACACGGTCATGATGCGGATCACCGACATCTTCCTGTCCTTCCCGAGCCTCATCCTGTCGCTCGCCTTCGTGGCAGCGCTGGGCGCCAGCCTCGAGAACGCCATCATCGCCATCGGCCTGACCGCATGGCCGCCGATCGCCCGGCTGGCGCGCGCGGAAACGCTGACCTTCCGCAATGCGGACTACATCTCGGCGTCGCGCATGCAGGGCGCCTCCAGACTGCGCATCATCATCAAGTCGATCATGCCGATGTGCCTGCCCTCCGTGCTCGTGCGCGTCACGCTCAGCATGGCAACCGTCATCCTGACGGCCGCAGGCCTCGGCTTTCTCGGCCTCGGCGCCCAGCCGCCGCTGCCGGAATGGGGCGCGATGATCGCCACCGGCCGGCGCTACATGCTCGACAACTGGTGGCTGGTCGCCTTCCCCGGCGGCGCCATCCTTCTTGTCAGCCTCGCCTTCAACCTGCTCGGCGATGGCCTGCGCGATGCGCTCGATCCGAAACAGGGCCATTAGGGAGGCGACGATGGAAACGCAGATGGACAACCGCACGCCCCTCCTTCGCGTCGAAGGCCTGCGCGTCAGCTACCGAAACGGGCGAACCTTCACGCCCGTCGTCAAGGGCGTCTCCTTCGACCTTGGCCGCGAACGCCTCGGCATCGTTGGTGAATCCGGCTCGGGCAAATCGACCATCGGTCGCGCGCTCCTCAAGCTGCTGCCAACCGCGCGGATCGAGGCAGACCGGATGGACTTCGAGGGCACCGATCTTCTGGCCGCGACGGAACGGCAGATGCTCTCGATCCGGGGGCAGCGAATCTCCATGATCCTTCAGGACCCGAAGTTCTCGCTGAACCCGGTGCACCGGGTCGGCGACCAGATCGCCGAAGCCTATCGCGTTCACAACAAGGCCTCCGCCAAGGTGGCACGCGATAAAACGCTCGCCATGCTCGAAGCGGTGAAGATCCGCGATCCCGAGCGGGTCTATGGCCTCTATCCGCACGAGGTCTCCGGCGGCATGGGCCAGCGTATCATGATCGCCATGATGCTGATCCCCGAGCCGCAGATCATCATCGCCGACGAGCCAACCTCGGCGCTCGATGTGACGGTGCGCATGCAGGTGCTGAATATCCTGAACGAGCTTGTGACCAACAAGGGCATCGGCCTGATCATGATCAGCCACGACCTGAACCTCGTGCGCAATTTCTGCGACAGGGTGCTGGTCATGCGCCATGGCGAAGTGGTGGAGGAGCGCGCGGCGCGCGACATGCAGAATTGCGTCCACCCCTACACCCGCGGCCTGCTCGCCGCGCAGCCGCATATCGGCGGAAGCCGCCGCCCCTTGCCGGTGCTCAACCGCGAGCCGGCGGCGCGCATCACGGAAGAGGCCCAGCCATGAACGCCATCGATGTTCGCAACGTATCGATCGACCTTGGCTCCGGCGCCGCCAAGCGTCGGATTCTCGGCGACGTCACGTTCTCCGTCAAGCCGGGGGAATCCTTCGGGCTGGTCGGCGAGTCCGGCTCCGGCAAATCGACCATCCTGCGCTGCATCGCCCGGCTGCTGACGCTCTGGGACGGCACGATCGAGATGGAAGGCACGTCGATCAAGGACATGCCCTTTGCCGACTATTGCCGCATGGTGCAGATGGTGTTTCAGGACCCGTACGGTTCGCTCCACCCGCGCCAGTCGATCCGCACGGCGTTGCAGGAGCCCTTGCGCATCCACCGCATGGACCGGCAGCTGGAGCGGATGGAACGGGCGCTGACCGATGTCGGGCTCGACCCCGCTTTTCTCGCCCGCTATCCGCACGAGCTTTCCGGCGGGCAGCGCCAGCGCGTCGCTATCGCGCGCGCGCTCATCCTCGAGCCGCGCATCCTGCTTCTCGACGAGCCGACGTCCGCGCTCGACGTCTCCGTTCAGGCCGAAGTGCTGAACCTGCTGGCGGACCTGCGGACCCGGCGCAACCTCACCTATCTCTTCGTCAGCCATGATCTGGCGGTAATCGACCATATGTGCGAACGACTGGCGGTGATGCAGCATGGGCGCGTGGTGGAAATCATGGATCGCTCGGTTCTCTCGACGGGCAAGGCGAACGACCCCTATGCCCGGGAGCTGATCGAAGCGAGCCTTGCCTACGACCAGGCCGTTTGACGGTTCACCGCCCGCTGGAGGGGCTCTACGCCATGACGATAGATGCCGACAAGTCTGCTCCGCTTCCCGCTGCCGCGCGCAGGCGGGAGACGTTGAGCTCGCAGGTCGTCCGCACGCTCGCCGACCGCATCCGGCAAGGGGAATACTCCCGCGGCTCGCAACTACCGACGGAGAAGGTGCTGATCGACGAACTCGGCGTCAGTCGAACGGTGGTGCGCGAAGCGATCGCCAATCTGAGGGCGAGCGGCCTCGTTTCCATCCAGCACGGGGTCGGCGCTTTCGTTCGCGATGATGCGGGTATTCCACCCTTCCGGCTTGCCCCTGAAAGGCTGACCATGGTGGAGAACCAGTTGAAGGGTCTCGAACTTCGCATCGGCATCGAGTCCGAAGCTGCGGCGCTGGCGGCCGAACGTCGTACGCAAGTCGACATCGACGCCATGGCCGCCGTCTGCGACGCGATGGACGACGCCATCCGGGATATCGTCCGCGACAGCCAGACGGATTTCGAGTTTCACTGTGCGGTGGCCAAGGCCAGCCAGAACGAGCATTTCTTCGGCATCTTCAACTATCTGGGCGAAACGCTGATGCCGCGCATGCGGTTGCAGACCAAGGATGTGGAAGACGCGGTATTTCAGGCGAATCTCGCGCGGGTCAACAACGAGCACCGTCTGGTCCTCGCCGCCATCGCGGAGCGCGATATCGACGGCGCCCGGCTAGCGATGCGGCAGCATCTGACGGTCAGCCGCGACCGGATGATCGAACGCATGCGCCGCGGCGGATGATCGACGGCGAGAACATGCCGGATCTCGCAAGGCGACTGCGGAATAGAAACGTTTTCGCCTGGAACTTCGATCCGGCCATGTCGGATGTCGTGACGTGGCGGAGCACGACGCTCGCCGCCGTGCGCGGCGCGCTTGTCGTCGAGCCTGTCGCCAGGCCCTCCGCGACGCTTGTTGCCGAGTGGGAGGATGACGGGCTTCTCGGTCAGCATCTCCAGCTTGGTTTCTCCAACGGAGAGGCCGCCGATGCCTATCTGCTCCGCCCGTCTGCGAAGGGGCCGACGCCTGGCATCCTGCTGCTCCACGATCACGGCTCCTTCTTTTCCATCGGCCGACAGAAGCTGATCCGGCGCCCTGACGAGGCGAGAGAGACGGCCGCGCTATCGGATGACTGGGTCGCCCGTCTTTACGGTGGCCGCCATATCGGAAATTCTCTGGCGCGTCGCGGGTACAGCGTTCTCTGCGTCGATGCACTGGGCTGGGGCGGCAGGGCTGGAACCGGATATGAGGGGCAGCAGGCGCTGGCGGCGAACCTCATGCAGTTCGGCCAGTCGCTGGCCGGCGTCGTCCTTCAGGAAGATCTGGAAGCCTTTGCGTTCCTCAAGCATCTCGACGGGATCGACCCGGAACGCGTGGCGAGCTTCGGCTTTTCGATGGGTGGTGCGCGAGCCTGGCAGTTGGCCGCCCTCTCGCCCGATGTGAAGGCCTGCGTGTCCGGGGGATGGATGGGAACGCTTGCCGGCCTGATGCAGCCCGGCAGCAACCAGCTGCGCGGCCAGTCCGCCTTCTACATGCTGCATCCCGGCATCGCCGGTCGGATCGATTATCCCCATCTCGCAGCGCTTGCCGCGCCCAAGCCTGCCCTCTTTCTCAGCGGCCGCGACGACCGGCATTTCCTGGAAGCCATCGCCACGGAGGCCTTCCGCCAGATGCATACGATCTGGGATGCCATCGGTGTACCGAATGCGCTCCGGACACAGATGGTGCCCGGCGGCCATGTCTTTGCGGTGCAGCAGCAGGACGACGCGATCGACTGGCTCGACCGCGTCCTCTGAAGCTCAGCCGACGAGGTTCGCGTCGATGAAGTCGAAGTTGATGTCTTCGCCGAGGCCCGGCTTGTCGGAGATGTGAACGTAGCCGTCCGCGTCCATCGGATCGACGAGACCGTTCAGATACTCGAAGCCGTCATCGTATTCCAGGAAGGGATGCAGCAGTCCGCGCTCGTACCAATTTGCATTCTTCGAGCAGGCGGCAATGATGAGATTCGGCGCGCCGTTTCCATGAATCTCGCAGTTCATGCCGAAGGATTCGGCGAGATGCATGCACTTCATGGCCGGACTGATGCCGCCGACATCGTGAACACCGGTCCTCAGGATGTCGCAGGCTTTGGTCGCGATCCATTCGGCACGGCTGAAGTGTTTGCCGCCGGCGCTTTCCGGGCCGAGAACGGGTATATCCAGGTTCTCGGAAAGCCATGCGTAGGACATGGAGCTCTGCTCGTCCATCGGCTCCTCGATCCAGTCGAAACCGAGCGCCTCCAGCCCTCGACCGAGCTTCAGGGCGTCGGTCCGGGTATACCAATGGAACGCGTCGATCATCAGGTGAATATCCGGACCAACGGCTTCGCGCACCGCCGCGCAGGCCTTGAGATCCATGGTCACATCCGGCGCCCAGGATACCGGTGGCATCCAGGTGTGCAGCTTGATGCCCTTGTAGCCGCGCGCGACGAGCTTTTCGGCAAACCGGCCGTAATCCTCCGGGGTCGCCAAGCCGTTCTCCAGCTCGTCGCCGCACATGATCGAGCCATAGGCGAGCATCTTCTCGCGGTAGGTGCCGATCAGCTTGTGGACGGGCATATTCAGCTTGCGCCCGGCGAGATCCCACAGCGCGCAATCGACGATCGCCAGCGTCCTGTCGGTCAACTGCGCCGCGCTGCCGCGCTGCCAGTGCGCCAGCTCCTGCCAGAGCCGTTCGCGCGCGAAGGGGTCGGCGCCGATCAGCACTTTCTTCACGAACTTCTCGATGACATGCGGGCGCACAACCTCGGGCGCCGCGAAGCAATAGCCTTCGCCGCCCTCGTCATCGACGATGGTCAGGAGCGCGAGGTTCACCTTGTGTGCCGGACCCGGATGGGCATGGCCAGCCGTGTCCTGATGGCGATAGGTGGTGTGGGCAAAGACGCGCACGTTGACGTCGACGATTTTCACGGAATGTCCTCCTCGGATAGGCGCGGCTGATGCCGCTGCCGGTCATTGTGGTATGCGTGCGCCTCGATCAGGCCAGCGTGTAGGCCGTCTTCACCACGGTGAAGAACTCGGCGGCATAGCGGCCCTGTTCGTGCGGGCCGAACGAGGAGGCCTTGCGGCCGCCGAACGGCACATGGAAATCGACACCGGCTGTGGGCAGATTGACCATGACCATGCCGGCCTCCGCATTGCGCTTGAAGTGTGTCGCGTGCTTCAGGCTGGTGGTGGCGATGCCCGCCGACAGACCAAACGGCGTGTCGTTGGAGATGGAAAGCGCCTCGTCATAATCCCGAGCCCTGATGACGCTGACCACCGGCCCAAAAATCTCCTCGCGCGAGATGCGCATCTGGTTGGTCGCTTCGGTGAAGAGCGTCGGCTGAAGGTAGAAGCCGGGCGTTTCGCGCGTCAGCACCTCGCCGCCGAAGGCCAGCCTGGCTCCCTCGGCCTTGCCGATGTCGATGTAGTCGGTGTCCTGCCTCAACTGCCGCTCGTCCACCACGGGACCGATATGCGTACCGGGCTTCATGGCGTTATCCACCGTCAGCGTCTTCAGCCGCTCGGTGAGCGCCGCGACGAAACGGTCGTGGATGCCTTCGGTGACGATCAGCCTGGAAGATGCGGTGCAGCGCTGGCCGGTGGAGAAGAAGCCTGAATTGGCGGCTGCCTCGACCGCGACCGAAAGGTCGGCATCATCGAGAACCACCATCGGGTTCTTGCCGCCCATTTCGAGCTGGAACTTGCGGTTATGCTCGATGGAGGCGAGAGCAACCCGCTTGCCGGTGCTCGTAGAGCCCGTGAATGTGAGGCCGGCCAGATCCGGGCTGTCGAGCAGCGCTTGCCCGACGACGGAGCCGCGCCCCATGACGAGGTTCAGCACGCCCTTGGGGAGGCCCGCGCGGTGGAGAATGTCCACGATCGCCCAAGCGCAACCGGGAACGAGATCCGCCGGCTTGAAAACGACCGTATTGCCATAGCAAAGCGCCGGCGCGATTTTCCAGGCGGGTATGGCGATCGGAAAATTCCAAGGTGTAATGATGCCGATGACGCCAAGCGGCTCACGCGTCACCTCGACGCCGATCCCCGGCCGCGCAGACGGTACGGTCTCGCCCGTCAGACGCAATGCTTCGCCTGCGAAGAAATCGAAGATCTGGGCCGCGCGCGTCACCTCGCCGATCGCCTCGGGAAGCACCTTACCCTCCTCCCGCGCCAGCAGCGCGCCGAGTTCTTCCTTGCGCGCGAGAATTTCGTCAGACGCCTTCCGCAGGATAGCGTGGCGCTCCAGAATGCCGGAACGCGACCATGCCGGAAACGCAGCTTTGGCTGCGGCGATGGCGTCATTCGCATCGTCGGCGCTGGCCTGGGCGTAGAGACCGACGACGTCGTTGGTATCCGACGGGCTCAGGTTCCGGGAGGCCTGCGCCCCGACCCACTCGCCGGCAATAAGGTTCTGGTAAATGGTCATGTTCGTCTCCTCCACACATCCGCCCGAGTCAGGCGCGTTTCCGCCAGCGATCGATCGCTTCGAGCCCAAACGTCCCGCCTCCAGCAAAAGCGCTTGTTATCATATAACTGACGTATGTCATCCTATAAGACTTCAGGTTGACGTCAATTAATTTCTTCCGCCATCAGCGCCATATGGTTTATCTCTATGTTAAAAGCAGACGAAACAACGCGTTCGCAGAGCGGGGATACGTGAAGAGATCGGACCACGACATGCAGGGTGCGCCGGGGCGCAAAGGGCGGAACCTTGTGGCCACCGTCAGCCACAGGCTGCGTGCCGCCATTGCGGACGGCACACTGAAGCCGGGCGACAAACTGGCGAGCGAGAGTGGCTTGACGGAGGAGCACCAGGTCAGCAGGACCGTGATCCGCGAGGCCATCGCGTCCCTGCGGGCAGACGGGCTGGTGGAGGTGCGGCATGGCGTCGGCGTGTTCGTTCTGGCCACGCAACCCAAGCCGCAGGGCGGCCTGCAAAGCGTCGATCCCAACCGCGTGTCATCCATCATCGAGATGCTGGAGGTTCGCGCTGCGATCGAAATCGAGGCCGCGGGCCTTGCTGCCGGGCGCTGTTCCCCGGCGCAGCAGGAGCTTGTTTTCGAGGCTCTGCACGTGATGAACAACCAGATTGCATCGGGCACGGCCACGGTGGAGAGCGACCGCGCGTTTCACCTTGCCATTGCCGACAGCACCAACAATCCCCGCTTCCGTGAACTGCTGCAGGCCATCGGCGAGCAGATGATACCGCGCTCTCTTCTGGGTAACGACAGGCCGGAGGCCACGCCCGCCGACTACCTCTCGCAGATCCAGCAGGAACACGAGACCATCGCCCGCGCTATCGCCGACCGGGACGAAGGCGCCGCGCGGGATGCGATGCGCAACCATCTGAAGGGCAGTCAGCAGCGTTACCGGGCTCTGATGCGCAGTACGCGCAGCACTGCGACGGAATAGATCATACAACCATTGACAGAGATATTATCTCTAGCTATCGTCCTCCGGAATGCAACGTCTGGAGAACATCCCCGTGTCCATGGATCCCATCGAACTGAAGCACGCGCTCGGCGCCGGCCTCTTGTCCTTCCCCGTCACCCCGTTCGGCGCCGACGGGCTGTTCAACCGCAAGGCCTATGAGGCGCATGTCGGCTGGTTGGCCGGTTTCGATGCGACGGTTCTGTTCGCCGCCGGCGGAACGGGGGAGTTCTTCTCGCTGGAGCCTTCGGAAATTCCCGAGATCGTCGCGGCCGCCAAGGCTTCTGCCGGAGCCACGCCGATCGTTGCGGGCTGCGGTTACGGCACGCGCATCGCAGTCTCCATAGCAACATCCGCGGAAAAGGCCGGCGCCGACGGCATCCTGCTCTTGCCGCATTACCTGATGGATGCGAGCCAGGAAGGCCTCTACCAGCACATCAAGACCGTCTGCCAGTCCGTCTCGATCGGGGTCATGGTCTATAATCGCGACAATTCGATCCTGACGGCGGACACGCTGTCGCGCCTTTGCGACGCCTGCCCCAACCTTGTTGGCTTCAAGGACGGCTCCGGCGACATCGCACTGGTGCGCCGCATCACGGCGACGATGGGCGACCGCCTCACCTATCTCGGCGGCATGCCGACAGCGGAACTCTTCGCCGATGCCTATCTCGGCGCCGGCGTGACGACCTATTCCTCGGCCGTCTTCAACTTCGTGCCAGCGCTGGCCCAGCAGTTCTATACGGCGCTTCGTGCCGGCGACACCGCGACCACCAACCGCATCCTGATCGACTTCTTCTACCCGTTCATGGACATCCGCAATCGGCAGAAGGGCTACGCGGTCTCCGCTATCAAGGCCGGCGTCCGGCTGATGGGCTTCGACGCCGGCCCCGTCCGCGCGCCGCTGACCGACTTGACGGCAGAAGAGGTGCGGATGATGGAAGCGCTCTGCGAGCCCTACCGGAACATGACACCGGTCTCGCAGGCCGCTGAGTAACGGCCGGAACGCGCAGTTCTGAAGGCCCGGCATTGTCGGGCCTTTTTGCGTTGGCGCGGATGAAGGGTCAGCGATGGGGCCTGTTGCGAAAGACGATGCAGGCGACGCCGGTTTTCCGTACGATGGTGCAAAGGGCATCCGCCTCCTGCCGGTTCTCGCGCGCGATGCGGGCGGCGTAACGGGGCCGGTAGCCGAAATTGCCGCCGCGCTGGCGGACGAGAAGGGCGCGCTCGGCATTATAAGGCGCGGGTAGCCGAGCGACGGCCAATGTGAACAGCTTCATCGCGGTGGCCGGATTGTAGTGCCCGGCAAGCTGCACGCCCCACGGCGCCCAGTCAGCCGAGCCGGCGAGGACGGGATCGCGGATGATGCGGCTGGTCGCAAGCGCGATGCAGGCATCCAGAAACGGCTTCGCCGTATCGAGCACCGGGGCCGCGCTCTCGGGCGGGCTGGTTTTCCAGATCTCGGCGGAATGTCCGGTGATGGCGAAGACGTAATCCTGCGTTTCCAGCGGCAGCCTTCCCCTCGAGAGAAAACGTGAAAGTCCGCCCTCCCCTGCATTGTAGGCCGCCGCGGCAAGGCCAAAATTGCCGAACCGCGTACCAAGCTCCTGCAAGTAGGCCGAGGCTGCATCGAGCGACTGAATGACGTCGAAGCTGTTGCCGAGCCCACGCGCCCGCGCCGTGCCCGGCATGAACTGCGCGATGCCTTCCGCACCCTTGGGGCTGACGGCCTCCGGCCGGAACAGGCTTTCGCGCCAGAGCAATCGTGCGAAGTAATCCGGCGGCAGATCCGACCGTTTCGCGAAATGCTCGATCGCCCGGCAAAGATCGCCGTTGAAACTCTTCTTGCGGATACAGAGCGAAGGTGATGCCGCCCCGCCCTCGTACAGACAGCCGGCGTCACGCTCTTCCTTGGTCTGGGCTGCCACCTCCGGTACCTGTATGGGTAAGAGACATGCGCTGAGGACTGCGACACGAAGGGCTGCGAAGATCGTGCGCCCGCCCAGCCGGGACGTATCCACCTCGTCCCGGCAGAACGCAGCCTGCGCTCGCAGCTCCATCCCGCGCGTCAACGGGTGACGAGATCGTGCCAGGCAAGACCATCGCGGGCGAGCAGATCCGCTGCCATGTCCGGCCCGAGCGAGCCGGGCGCGTAGGGCTCAGGTGCTCCGCCTTCCGCCCAGTGGTCGAGAAACGGCTGGACGGCCCGCCAGCCGGCCTCCACCGCATCCGCCCGCTGGAACAGGGTCTGGTCGCCGGTCAGGATATCGTAGATCAGCGTCTCGTAGCCATTCAGCCGACCGATATCGAACAGGCCGGCATAGCGGAAATCCATCACCGCAGGCTCCACCGCCACGCCGATGCCAGGTCGCTTGATGAGCATATCAAGGCTGATTCCCTCGTCTGGCTGGATCTGAATAACGATGCGGTTCGGCGGCAGATGCGCGTTCTTGAGGCGCGGGAACTGCGCGAACGGCACGGGTTTGAACGTGACGATGACCTCCGTATCCCGCACGGTCAACGCCTTGCCCGTGCGCAAGTAGAATGGCACCCCGGCCCAGCGCCACGTGTCGATCATCAACTTCAGCGCGACATAGGTCTCCGTGGTGCTATCCGTTTTGACGTCGGCTGTTTCGGTATAGGCGGGAATGGTGCGATCACCGATGGTTCCGGCCGTGTAGGCGCCACGCACGCTGTTTTCGGCTGCCTCCTCCGGCTCGTAAATCCGGATTGCGCGCAGCACCTTCGCCTTCTCGTCGCGCACGGCCTCCGCATCGAAGCTGATCGGCGGCTCCATCGCCACCATGGACAGAAGCTGGAACAGGTGGTTCGGCACCATGTCGCGAAGCGCGCCGGTACCGTCGTAGAAGCTGCCGCGCGTGCCGACATCCACAGTTTCCGCCGCCGTGATCTGGATATGGTCGATGCTGTCGCTGTTCCACAGCTTCTCGATCATCATGTTGGCAAAGCGCAGCGTCATGATGTTCTGGACCGTTTCCTTGCCGAGGAAATGGTCGATGCGGTAGACCTGCGTTTCCGCCACACGGGCCAGAATACGCGCGTTCAAAGCCTTCGCGGATGCCGCATCATGCCCGAACGGCTTTTCGATCGCGATGCGGTGTCAACGGCGGAGTAAAATCCTGCCACGCGGCGGCGCAAAAGTCGGCCACTTGTGGCGCGCGCATGAGACCGCCGGGAGGGCTTAGGCCCGAGCGGGGGTCTCATGCGCGCGTTGCGATTTTCGAAGGGCGTCAGCCGGCCTTTCGGGCGCGGCTTTGGGCGAGACGATAGCTGTCGCCGTTCATCTCGAGGATGCTGACGTGATGGGTGATGCGGTCGAGCAAAGCGCCGGTCAGGCGCTCGGACCCCAAGGTTTCCGTCCATTCGTCAAAAGGAAGGTTGCTGGTGATCAGGGTCGCGCCTCGCTCGTATCGTTGCGAGATCAGCTCGAACAGCAATTCCGCGCCGGTCTTTGACAGCGGCACGAAGCCCAGTTCATCGATGATCAACAGCTGGTAGGCGGCCATCTGCTTCTGGAACCGGATGAGACGCCGCTCGTCGCGCGCCTCCATCATCTCGCTGACCAGTGCGGCCGCTGTCGTGAACCCAACGGACAGGCCCTTCTGGCAGGCGGCCAGGCCGAGGCCGAGCGCCACATGGGTCTTGCCCGTGCCGCTGGGGCCGAGAGCGATAACGTTCTCCCTGCGCTCGATCCATTCGCAGCGCGCCAGTTCCAGCACCTGCATCCTGTTCAGCTTTGGGATGGCGGCGAAGTCGAAACTGTCGAGGCTTTTGACGACCGGGAACCTGGCCGCCTTGATGCGACGCTCGACCTTGCGACGGTCCCGTTCGATCATCTCCCGCTCGGCAAGCCGGGTGAGGTATCCGACATGATCGACGCCTTCGGTGGCGCACAGCCGGGCCAGCTTCTGGTACTCGCGCTGGAAACTCGGCAGCTTCAGGGTTTTGAGATAATGGGTGAGAAGGATCTCGGGTGCTTGGGTGTTCATGCGACTTCTCCCGCATCCGACGACAGGAGACGCATATACGCCTTCGCCGATGTCGTCTCGACCGTCGCCCTCGGCAAATACGGGTAGATGGACAGGTCCAGTCTGGGCGGCCGGCGTTCCACCCGGCACAGGATCAGATGCTTGACGGCGTCAAAGCCAATGGCGCCAAGCTGGATCGCCTGCTTCACCGCCGCATGCAGATCGGCGAGTTCGAAGCTCTCCAGCAGGCGGAGGACCTGCACGTACTCACGCCGGCCGTGTTTGGCCATGCGGCCTTCCATCAACCGGCGCAGCGTAGCGAACTCTTGCGGCAAGTCCCAGCCCTGGAGGGGCGCTGCCTGATCCAGCGAATTGATCTTCTGCTCGATCAGCGGCAGGTAATGGACAGGATCGAAGACGACGTCTTCCCGTTCCCAGCACCGAGGATGGCGGGCGATGATCTCGCCACGGCCACCAATGACCACTTCGTTGACATAGCCGCGCACCCACACATCCTGATGGCCATAGGCGACCGGGACGGAATAGTCGTTGGTCTTGTAGCGCACCAGCGACTGCGCCGTCACCTTGGCACTTGCCTGGTCGCAGGCATCAAATGGCGAGGCTGGCAAGGCGCGCATGGCAGCCAGATCGCGCCGCAAGCGCTCGCCGATCGTCTCGCTCTCGCCGCGCAGCCTGTCGCGCTGGCGCTTCCGGCACTGCTCCTCCAGAAAGGTGTTGAACGCCTCCCATGTCGCAAACTGCGGGATCGGTACCATGAAGTTGCGCCGGGCATAGCCGACGAGACCCTCGACGTTCCCCTTGTCGTTGCCCTTGCCGGGACGGCCATAGCGATCCCGGATAAGGTAGTGGGACAGGAAGCCGCTGAACAACGTCGCGCGCTTGCGGGTGCCGTCAGGCAAAATCTTCGCCACCAGGCAACGGTCGTTGTCGTAGACGATCGATTGCGGCACGGCGCCGAAGAAAGCGAACGCATGGACATGGCCATCGACCCAGGCCTCGGCCACTGCCGCCGGATAGGCCCGCACGTAGCAGCCGTCGCTGTGCGGAAGGTCGAGCACGAAGAAATGCGCCTTCTGCTCGACACCGCCGATGACCACCATCGCCTCACCGAAATCGGCCTGCGCATGGCCGGGCGGATGCGACAGCGGCACGAACACTTCCTGGCGGCGCTGATCCCGCTCGCGCATGTAATCCTTGATGATCGTATAGCCGCCAGTGAACCCGCATTCGTCTCGAAGCCGGTCAAACACCCGCTTGGCCGTATGGCGCTGCTTGCGCGGCACTTGTCTGTCTTCGTCCAGCCAGTGATCGATCGTCGAGACAAACGCATCCAGCTTGGGCCGCCGGATCGGTGATTGTCGCTGATAGCCAGGTGGCGTCGAATAGGACAGCATCTTGGAAACGCTGTCGCGCGATATGTTGAAATGCTTTGCAGCCTGACGCCGGCTCATGCCTTCCGAGCAAGCCAGTCGAACCTTCAGATATAATTCCACGGTATAGATCCCCAGGCCCTCCTGCGCTCATTGCAGAAGAGAAATAGGTGGCCGACTTTTACGCCGCCCGAAGCGGGACAATCCCGCCGCTACCGTGGTCTAATTTTGCACCGCCGCTCTCAATGCGGCGAAAGGCGCCGTCGGCTTCCGTCGTCAGCCCGTGATCGGCGAGCTTCTCGACGATATCGCCGAAGAAGCGCGGTGGTACGGCGAGGTAGAAGACCGCGTTGCCGGTGATTTCGGCGGCGATCTCGGTGTAGATTTGATCTGCCGTGAAGTCTCCGGCGCGGTAGCGCAATTTTGGCCGCAGACTCTTCCAGGCCTCGCCACGCTGCGCGTCGCCTTCGCCGAAATGCCCGGCACTGAAGGTCTCGAGGCTCGTCCTGAGCATCTCGTCATCGCCGGCGTCCTTGCCGATGCCGAGCACGGTCGAGGACGGGTTGATCAGCCCTTCCCGCTCCATGTTGATGAGGGCGGGAACGAGCAGGCGGCGGGTGAGATCCCCGGTCGCGCCGAAAATCACCAGCGTGGCGGGCGGTGCGGGATCGAGATTGCCGAGGGCTGCGCCTGAAGTGGCGTCGGCGGTCTGCTGCACGCGGGCTGTCGGTGTCGTCACGCAGGTCTCCTTCACTGATAACAATCGCACCGCCATCCTCGTCGGCAGCACGCGCGGTCACCTAACAGATAGGGCGGATGGAACCGGGTTCACATGTCGAAGGCACGCAAATGCTGTTGTTGACTGGATCAGTTTTATCGATATGAATTAAAACCGCAAAAGCCTAGCTTGGAGTGCCAGTTCGTGAGCCGAAATTTTCTCGTCGTCGATCCTGAAGAGAATCAGGCCGTCCTGAAAGGCTTGGCATCGCCGGCACGCATTTCGATCCTGAAGTTGCTGCAAAACAAGGGACCGATGAACGTCAACGACATCGCAGACGTCCTCCGATCACCGCAATCCAGCGTGTCGATCAACGTCCAGATGCTGCAGGAAGCCGGGCTGATCCGCACGGAAACCATCAAGGCGCGGAAAGGAAACCAGAAGGTTTGTCACGCACTTTACGATGAGATCCTGATCGTTCTAAAGAATGATATCAAGGAAACGGAACCGGATGCCATCGATGTGTCCATGCCGCTTGGCCTTTATACGAGCTTCGAGGTGTCGGCACCCTGCGGGCTCTGTTCGGTCGATGGCATCATCGGGCTCCTGGATGTACCCAGCACGTTTCTCGATCCAGACCGCATGAAAACCGGGCTGATCTGGTTCACCCGTGGTCATGTCGAGTACCAATTTCCCAACAATGCCCGCCTTGCCAATGCACACATCCGCGAACTGGAATTCGTGATGGAGCTCTCCTCCGAAGTCCCCGGCACCAGTGCCGACTGGCCTTCCGACATCACGCTTGGCGTCAACGGCGTGGAGGTGGGAACATGGACCTCTCCTGGAGATTTCGGCGATAAGAGAGGGGTTTACACGCCGGATTGGTGGAAACTGAAGGGCTCGCAGTACGGCAAACTCAAGAGCTTTCGGGTGAATGATGAAGGCTCTTACGTCGATGGCCTGCGGATGTCAGACATCCGTCTCGACGACCTGAAACTGGACGTCCATCATTCCATCCGGCTGCGGATCGGTGTGCGCGACGATGCCAAACACCCGGGCGGCATCAACATTTTCGGGCGCGGTTTCGGCAACTACGATCAGGATATCCTGCTGCGTCTGCGCACCCGCAAATAAGACGTCGCTGTCGCACTGCACAACATTTTCCGCTTGACGCCTCTCGCCGCCTCCGCTCTATTCATCTTAAATCATGATATAAATCATGAAGTGTGATTTATTTGGGAGGACGGCATGAAGGCGTCAGTTATCGCCCACAGCAAATTCACGATCTCGGAGATCGACCCGCGGCTCTACGGCTCGTTCATCGAGCATCTGGGCCGCGCCGTCTACACCGGGATCTATGAGCCGGACCACCCGACGGCCGATGGCGACGGCATGCGTCAGGACGTCATCGATCTCGTGAAGGAGCTGCAGGTCCCCATCGTCCGTTATCCCGGCGGCAATTTCGTGTCCGCCTACAATTGGGAGGACGGCATCGGTCCGCGCAAAGAGCGCCCCGTTCGCCTCGATCTCGCCTGGCACACGTCGGAGAGCAATCAGGTCGGCATTCACGAGTTCGCCGACTGGTGCGAGACGGTGGGCACCGAGATGATGCTTGCGGTCAACCTCGGCTCACGCGGTCTCGACGAGGCGCGCAATTTCCTCGAATACGTCAATCACGAAGGCGGCAGCACCTGGAGCGACAAGCGCCGTGCCAACGGCCGCGAAGCGCCGTTTGACGTGCGCCTCTGGTGCCTCGGCAACGAGATGGACGGCCCCTGGCAGATCGGCCACAAAACGGCCGACGAATACGGGCGGCTGGCTCATGAGACGGCAAAGGCCATGCGCGCCTTCGACAGCCGGCTCGAACTCGTCGTCTGCGGCTCCTCCAACGCTCACATGCCGACCTACCCGCAATGGGAGGCGACGGTGCTGGAGCATACCTATAACGAAGTCGACCATATCTCGCTGCATATGTATTTCGAGAACCGGGCCAGGGACACGGCGAGCTATCTCGCCCGCAGCCTGGAGCTCGACACCTATATCGGCACGGTCGCCGGCGTCATCGCCTATGTGAAGTCGAAGAAGCGCTCCAAGAAGGACGTCTATATCTCCTTCGACGAGTGGAACGTCTGGTACCACTCCAAGGAGCGGGACAAGGCGATCCTCGAAGGCCACAATGGCTGGCCGGAAGCGCCGCCGTTGCTGGAGGACGACTACAATTTCGAGGATGTGCTGCAGGTCGGCTGCATTCTGAATACGTTCATCAACCGGGCCGACGTGGTGAAGATCGCCTGCCTTGCGCAGCTGGTCAACGTCATCGCGCCGATCATGACCGTGCCCGGCGGCCCGGCCTGGCGCCAGACGATCTTTTACCCCTACTATTACGCCTCGGTCTACGGGCGCGGCACGGCCCTGAAGCTGATGGTGGACAGTCCCAGCTACACGGTCGAGGATATCGGCGCTGTCCCCTATCTCGATGTCTCCGCCGTGCACGACGCGACATCGGGCCATGTCACCTTCTTCCTCGTCAACCGGCATCTGAGCGAAGCGCTCGATCTCGATGTCGGCCTGCTCGAATTCGGCAGCCTGACGGTCGTCGAGGATCAGGTGATCGCTCATTCCGACCTCCGCATCACCAATACGGCGGAGACGCCCGACAACGTCGTGCCGGTGAAGGGCGAAGGCGCCCTGTTTGCAGACGGTCGTCTCACAGCGTCCATCGCGCCGTTAAGCTATCGGATGATCCGCCTCAAGGGCTGACACGGGTCAAAAAGCGGTATTGCGAACCGGAGGAGGATACCCGGTTCGGTGACACGGAATGGCGGCAAGGATGGCGGATGGACGGGCGGGAACCCGCGCCACCGCCGGGAGGATATGATGCAGACCTGTGTTTTGAACGACACCGGCAGGAGGCTTGCATGACCGCGCAGATCGAGATCGACAGCGTCACGAAGCGCTATGGCGCAATGACAGTGCTTGAAAACCTCTCGCTATCCGTCAAAGCCAATGAGTTCATGGTGTTTCTCGGCCCTTCCGGCTGCGGAAAATCGACGCTGCTGCGCATGATCGCCGGGCTCGAAAGCGTGGACGAGGGCACGATCTCAATCAATGGCGAGCGGATCGACACGCTGCCGCCCGGCCAGCGCGGCATCGCCATGGTGTTCCAGTCATACGCGCTCTATCCGCATATGACGGTCGCCGACAATATGGCCTTCGGCCTTGAGAATATCGACGTGCCCAGGGGCGTGATCGATGCGCGTCTGGCGGAAGCTGCTCGTATGCTGGAAATCGGGCATCTCATGGAGCGCAAGCCCGGCCAGCTCTCCGGCGGGCAGCGCCAGCGCGTCGCCATCGGCCGCGCCATCGTCAAGGAACCCAAGGCCTTTTTGTTCGACGAGCCGCTTTCCAACCTCGATGCAGCTCTTCGGGTTCGAACCCGCGTGGAACTCGCGCAGCTGCGCAACCGCGTCAAGTCCACCATGATTTTCGTCACGCATGACCAGATCGAGGCGATGACGCTGGCCGATCGTGTCGTCGTTATGAACAACCGGCAGATCGAGCAGATCGGCACGCCGATGGACATCTATCTGAGGCCGGCCAGCCGGTTCGTCGCGACCTTCGTCGGGTCGCCCACCATGAACTTCTTGCCGGTCACCCTGTCGGAAAGTGGCGGATTCCTTGTGGCAACGCTGCCGAACGGGGGACAGCTGACAACCACCATTCAGGCCAATGGCGTGGCCGCGGGCGAACAGACGCTCGGCATCCGCGCCGAGGCCGTCCGTCGCGCGGAGCCTGGCGCCGTCAACACGATGCCCGGCCGGGTCGAGGTGCTGGAAAGGCTCGGCGACCGCACGCTGCTTTATGTCCGTCTGAAGGACGGCAGCATGATCGTCGCCGAGGATATCGGCATGAGCCGCGTTGCCATCGGCGATGAGATCGCGCTTGTCCTCGACGGCACGCGAACCCACCTGTTCGATACCGAGGGTCGCGCCCGTCATGCGGAGGAGATCGGCCATGGCTGACCTGACGCTTGGCGGCACATCCCCGGCGGAACGGCCCGCATCGTCCCGACGACGGGTCCAAAACGTCAACGCGCCGCGCTGGCGCAATGCGATCTTCGTCGCGCCCTACCTCGTTTTCTTCGTTCTGCTGCTCATCGTGCCTTTGTTCTGGGGCATGTGGATGAGCCTGCACAAGGCGGACGCGTTTTCCACCGGCCGCTTCGTCGCCCTTGCCAATTATGTCAGGCTTTTCAACGACCGGATCTTCCTGCAGGCCATCGGCAACACCTTCTATTTCGTCCTTCTCACCATGCCCGCGCTGGCGCTGATCGGGCTTCTGCTGGCGTTGGCGCTCAACCGGCAGACGCGCACGGCAGCGGTGCTGCGCACCATCTTCTTCGCCTCGTCCGTTCTGTCCGTCACCATCGTCACGCTGATCTGGCGCATCGTCTTCGTGCCGGGCTTCGGCCTCCTCTCCACCGTCTACGGCTGGTTCGGCGCAACGGCTCCGGCCTTCCTGTCGGATCCGAAGCTGGTCATGATCGCCATCGCCATCGCGACGATCTGGTGGTGCGTCGGCCTGCCGATAATGCTGTTTCTCTCCGCGCTCCAGCAGATCCCCGACGATATCTATGAGGCAGCGGCACTCGACAATGCGGGCCGCTGGCGCACGTTCCGGTCCATCACCTTCCCATCCATCAAGCGCACCTTCGTGCTGGTCGTCGTCATCCAGATCGTGCTTCAATTCCAACTCTTCGGGCAGGCACGGCTGATGACGAATGGTGGGCCAAACAACGTATCCACCCCGCTCGTCCTCTACATCTACGACGCCGCCTTCAAACGTTGGGATCTCGGCCTCGGCGCTGCGGCTTCCGAAGTCCTGTTTGCGCTGATCCTCGTTGCCGCAATGATCCAGTATCTCGTTTCCCGCCGCAAGGGAGAGGACGCATGAGCACGATGACAGCCACATCCGCACAGACAGGCGCGGGACCTTCCGGCATGGTCGGACGCAGCACGGGCGACCGCGTCATTCTCGCCCTTACGATCGCGACGGCCGTCGTCATGATGGCGCCGCTGGTCTGGGTCGTCGCTCTGTCGCTGAAGGACAATAAGGAGCTGATGGCGAGCATGAACGCCGTGTTCCATGCGCCCTACACGCTCCAGAACTACCTCAACATCCTCACGACCTCGTCGGTCTTCCGATGGATTCTCAACAGCCTCATCGTGTCCGGCGGGGTAACGCTCGGCACGCTGGTGCTCTGCTCGCTCGCCGGCTACGGCTTTGCCCGCCTCAATTTTCCCTTCCGCAACGCCCTCTTCGTGGTCGTGCTCATCGGTCTTGCCATTCCCGAGCAGGCCGTGCTGATCGCCCGCCACCAGCTCTTTTCCTGGTTGAAGCTGCACAACACCTATTCGGGGCTGATCCTGCCGTGGCTTTCGGCGCCGTTCGGCGTGTTCCTGATGACGCAGTATTTTCGCGCCATTCCCAAGGAGCTGGACGAGGCGGCGCTGCTCGACAATGCGAGCCGTTTCAAGATCTTCTGGAAGGTGCTTTTGCCGCTGACGGTGCCGGCGCAGGCGACGCTCGGCATCTTCACCTTTCTCAGCGTCTGGAACGACTACTTCTGGCCGCTGATCTCCGGCACGAAGAAAGACATGTACACGCTGACCGTGGGCATCGCCTCGACGCAGACGAACTTCGCACAGTCCGAGGGCCTCGGCTTCCTCATGTCGCAGGCGGTCTTTGCCAGCGCGCCGATCCTGATCCTCTATCTGTTTTTCCAGAAATACATCGTTACCGCCGTATCCGGCGCTGCCGTTCGGTGAGGAGACTGCCCGGCCTGTGTAGACAAGGCCGGTGAAACGCAATCATGACATGGAGGAGACACGCATGATGCATGTATGGAGGACGTCTATTCTGGCGGCGGCTTCGGCCCTTGCGGTAATGGCGGCGACGCCGTCTTTCGCGGCCACGGAACTCAGCCTGCAGCGCTTTTTCGGTGCTTGCGACGCCGATTTCGGCAGCAATACGGATGTGGCCAAAGCCGTCGGCGAGTGCGGGATCATCACCTCGATGATCAACAAGTTTAACGCCGACAATCCCGATATCCATATCTCGGTGACGACGGTGGAGTGGCCGGGCTACGACCAGCTGACCGCGCAGTTTGCGGCCGGCGATCCACCCGACATCGTCTCGATCCACCACTCCGCCCTCTCGGACTACCAGTCCAAGGGCCTGCTGATGCCGCTCGACGAGGTTCTCGCCTCTGTCGGCGTGAAGCCGGACGACTTTACCGATGCGGCCCGCAACGGCGTGACCAAGGACGGCCAGATCTACGGCCTGCCGATCGATAACTGGACGATGCTCTACCACATCAACATGGACCTGTTTAAGCAGGCGGACCTCGTGAATGCCGATGGCACGCCGAAGCTGCCGACCAGCGTCGACGAACTCCTGGCGCAGGCCAAGCAGTTTCGCGAGAAGACCGGCAAGCCTTACTTCGTCCAGAATCTTGCCAACGAGACGGCGCTCTATACCCGCAATTTCTACACCTACCTGTTCCAGCAGGATTCCGACTTCTTCGCCGATCCGCTGAAGGTCAAGTTGAACACGCCCGAGGCCAAAAAGGTTCTGGAGATGTACAAGGCGATCTTCGACCAGGGCGACACCACGAAGGACATGGACTACGCCGCCAGCATCAACGCCTTTCTCGCCGGCGAAGGTGGCGTACACCTCAACGGCACCTGGGTCATCGGCGACTACAATGCCTCCTCGGAAACGCCGGGGACTGCGCTGAACAAAGGCGGCTATGCCGTCTATCCCTATCCGCAGCTCTTTCCCGGCAAGAAATCGCAATACGCCGACGGCCACGCCTGGGGTATTTCGCAGAAGGACCGCTCAGCCGAAGAGACGGCGGCCATCGGCAAGTTCCTCAAGTTCTTCAAGGACAATGACTTCGAATGGTCGCGCACCGGCCACCTGCCATCCGTGAAGGCCGTGTTCGAAACGCCGGCATTCAAGGCCCTGCCGCACCGTGATACGGTGGCGCCGATTGCCACACTCGGCACGGCCCTGCCGTCGACCGTCCAGCGCCAGTTCGCGATTCAGGACATCATCGGTCAGGAAATGAACGCCGCGATGACCGGGCAGAAAGAGGTCGATGCCGCGCTGGCAGATATGGAGAACCGCATCAACGATCTCCTGGCCAACCTGTAGAGCCGGCTGAATCTCGGCTTATCTCCCTTGACCTCGGGGCGCTACTCCCTGCCTTCGAGGTCAAGGCCCGCCGCTTTCCCTGAAGCGGCGGGTCATTCGTATCGGGGTGCCATACGTTCTAAAAAACGGGCATAAAGCTGCAGACTTCCACAGGACGATGAACACCCCATGATCGGAGCGACGCACAGCGACCAACGGCATATCGGCCTGCGCATCGCGCTCTCTCTGTTCTACGCGGCGGCCGGCATCCTGCATCTCGTCTGGCCATCGCCCTTTCTGACGATCACGCCCGGTTGGGTGCCGTATCCCACAACGGTTATCGCGCTGACGGGTGTCTGCGAGCTTTTGGGTGCGATTGGTCTCTGGTTCCGCGCCGCAGAACGTGTGGCGGCGCTTGGCCTTGCGCTATACGCCGTCTGCGTCTACCCCGCCAACATCAAGCATGCCATCGACGGCCTGACGTCGGTCGACGGCCTGACGTCGGTCGACGGCATGCTTGATGTTGGCGTTCTGCCCTGGCTCTATCACCTCCCGCGTCTGGCGCTCCAGCCAGTGCTCGTCTGGCTGCCGCTTTATGCCGCCGGCATCCTGCGCTGGCCGCTTCGCAAACGGTAGACGCGGCAGGGCCAAGCCTGCCAGCGATCGGGAAGCGGTATCACGATCACGGCCTCAGCGACGGGCTGAACGCGAGCAGGCTCAGGATCTCGAACAGCATCTGTGCCCCGGCCTGGGCGGTGTTGGTCGTGCTATCATATTGCGGTGCGACCTCGACAACATCTCCACCGACGAAATTCAGACCCTTCAGCCCTCGGAGCAGTTCCAGCGCCTCCCGCGTGGTCAGACCGCCGATCTCCGGCGTTCCCGTGCCGGGCGCAAAAGCCGGGTCGAGACTGTCGATGTCGAAGGAGAGATAGGTCGGCCCGTCTCCGACGATGGCGCGCGCCTTCTCGACGATCGCCGGAACGCCCATTCCGGTCACCTCTTCTGCGTGGATGACCGTCATGCCGGCATCGTAGGAGAATTCCCAGAGATATTCGGACGAGCCGCGAATGCCGATCTGGATCACCCGTGTCGGATCGAGGACGCCATCGAGAACCGCGTTGCGGAACGGGCCGCCATGGTGGAACTTGGTCAGGTCATACGCACCGCCCGTGTCGCAATGCGCATCGATATGGATCATGCCGACAGGCCGCTCCCGCCCGACCGAGCGAAGGATGGGATGCGTGACGGAATGATCGCCGCCGACCGACAGCGGCAGGATGCCCTTTGCGACGACCCTGCCCACATGCTGCTCGATGTCCTCGTGGCTCATCTCCAGCCGGTAGCGGCTGCGAAAGGGAACGTCGCCGATATCCGCCACGCGCAGCTCGTGCACCGGCGCGACCTCGAGCACATGGTTATAGGGTCCGATCCGCTCGATCGTCCGCAGCGCCCGCGGGCCGAAGCGGGAGCCGGTGCGGTTGGTCACCCCGAGATCCATGGGAATTCCGAGCAGCGCGACCTGCAGCGCGTCGAACGCTTCGCTATCGCTCGGCTCGACCAGGGGCGCGGACAGGAGCGTCGGTATGCCGGAATAGGGCGCAGACCGCGTGCCCGTCTCGGAGAAGATATGTGCGGCCACGCGGCGAAAGCCGGGATCGCTGATCTCGCCCCCGTGCCCTGTCGCGTATTTTTCCCGCAATTCGCGCAGTCTCTGTTCGGTCAACGTCATCGGATGCTCCCGTAATATCAGAGCCTGACGCTATCTCCGTCTCCCGCCAATTCAACCGAAATCGACGAGAGCCTGCCTGAAGAACCGATCAGGCAGCCCGCGCGTGCCGAACATTGTCCTCCTCCAGCAGGCGGAAGCGGCTGACGAGGCCTGCGAGCATGTCGATATCCTCGGCAAGCTGCAAGGTTGCGGCATTGGTCTCTTCCACCATCGCGGCATTCTGCTGGGTCATGTGGTCGATCTGGTTGACGGAACCGTTGACGGATTCGAGCGAGGTCGACTGGTCGCGGCTGGAGATCGCGAGATGATCGACATGGCCGGCGATATCCACGATCTGGTGGGCGATTTCCATCAGGGCACTGCCGGTCTGCTCGACATATTGCGAGCCCGTTGCAACCTCCGCCGACGATTTCGCGATCAGCCCGCCGATTTCCTTAGCCGCTTGCGCCGAACGCTGCGCGAGGTCGCGCACCTCTTGGGCAACAACCGCAAAGCCCTTTCCGGCCTCGCCTGCCCGTGCAGCCTCTACGCCGGCATTCAGCGCGAGGAGGTTGGTCTGGAAGGCGATCGTATCGATGGCGCCGACGATCTGCCCGATCTTGTCGGAAGCCTCGCGAATGCGCATCATGGCCGAGATCGCATTCTGCACGATGCCGGAGGAGTTGTCGGCATTGCGCTTGGCGCGCTGAACGATGCCCTGCACGTCGTTGGCGCGACCGGCCGCCGTGCGCACCGTCGATGAAACCTCGTCAACCGCAGCCGAAGTTTCCTCAAGCGCTGCCGCCTGCTGTTCCGTCCGCTTGGCAAGGTCGCCGACGGCATCGGCCATCTGCTGGCCATTATGATGGATGGCGCTGGAGATATTGCGAATTTCCGAAAGCGTCTCGCGCAACCCACCGACCGAGGCGTTGAAGTCGCTGCGAAGACGATCGAGATGCGCGGCAAAGGGTGTTTCGATGGTGACGCTCATGTCACCGCGTGCGAGGCGCGACAGGCCCTGCGCCAGGGTGTCCACAGCGAACTGAACCTGCTGCGCGGCCTCCTGACGATCCGTATCGTTGCGCCGCCGCTGGGTCTCCGTCTCGCGACGCGTCGCCTCCGCCTGCTCTTCCATCGAGACCTTGGTGAGCGCATTGCCTTTGAAGACCGAAAGCGCGCGCGCCATGTCGCCAATTTCGTCGGAACGGTTTTCACCCGTGATCGACGTATCCAGCGCACCGTCGGCAAGGCGACGCATGGCAGCGGTGATCTGCCCGATCGGACCTTTCAACGTTATGACCAGTGCTGTTCCGGCGAGAAGGGCGATGAGAATGCCGGCAAGCGTCGCGCCGAGCGAAATGGTGTTCGCCTGCTCGCGCTCCGTGCCCGCACTCTGCTTCTGGCTCTCCGCGAATTCCGTCAGCAGCGTCCATGTCCCGTCGATCTGTGCGGCCGCGGCGTCGAACTCCGAGCGCTGTTTCGCCGACAAGGCCACGAGCGCGAGGGCGTTCGCCTCCAGGGATGCCATGGCCGGCTTCGCCTTTGCCGGCAGCGCGGCCAGAACCGTATCGCCGGGAACGGCGGTCGCGAGACCCTCCATCTCCTTGCCATAGGCATACAGCGCCTGCTGCACCGTCTTTACGCCGCCCTCGTCCGGAACGGCCGCGAGTTCGGCAAAGACGACGCGGATCTGGTTGGCATTTCCGACGATGGCGCGCAGCTTGTTGCCGACGCGATCGGCCTTGGCGATTTCGCCTTCCGCTGCGGCAAGCGCGGAGACGGCATTGCGCAGAGCGTCGTCGGACGCGGTCTTGATCGCCGCCGCCGCGCGGTCGAGCGAAGCGAGTGCGGTAACGAGATTGCCGACGGCGAAGGGATCGGTGCCGGCCTTTGTCGCGCCGTCTCCGACGGCCGCCATCTGAGGCTTCAGCGCATCGACGGCTGGAAGCGAGGTCTTTCCGAGGGCCTTGATCGTCGCGTCGAGCGCCGTGGACACGGCGGGCAGGCCCGTCTTGATCACCTTGATCCGGTCCGCATCGCTTGCCGCTGCGGTTGCCTGCGTCGCGAGCGTCTGCGCCGCGGAACCGAGCGCGCCGACTTGCAGCGCCGTTTTCAGGTCGGATTTCGCGGATTTCTCGAGGGTTTTGGCAGAGGCGAGGAGGACGAAGGCCTGTTTCCCCGCTGCGGCCTGCACGGCGAGAAGCTCCTCGGTGCTCGCGCCGACCGCGGTGGCGATCCGCTCGCGGTCGGTCTGCAGCGCCCAAAGGGTTTCGATGTTCGCGGCGATGCTGGCGGACTGGGCCAGCGCCTCGTCCAGCCGGGCGACATCCGTCTCCGCACGCAGGCCATCGGCCATCGTTTTCAGGTTGGCGATCTCGTCGCTCAGTTCCCTGCGCGCCGCATCGTGCGTCTCCGGCGACGGCTGCATCAGGAAGCGCGACATGGCGGAGAAGACTTCCTTGAAGCCGCTCAGCGACTGGAGGACGCTGTTGGAAATTTCCATGCGTCCCTGCAGCAGACCGGATGTGTAGAGACCGGTGATGCCGACGGCCGTGATGCTGAGCACGAACGGCGTGACGAGAACCAGCACCTTGGTCTGGATCCGTATCCGAGACATCAAACGATCGATCATGAAAAGCTCCCCCCACCCGCTTAAGGCCGCACCGGAGTGATCGGCGCAGCGTGTGCGGCATTCTGTCAAATGCGGATTAAAATATAATAAAATACTTACGATCCGTATGGCTCCGGCATCGGTGAACGTTCTGTCGGGTGCGAGAGAATTTGACGTTGCGGCGCAGGCCGGTTCCTGCCATTGCGGCACAGTCGATGGCGTGTCCCCTCCATGGTCGGGCTGGGGGAAACGCGGCGGGAGGGCCACATGGTTTCGGACGTCAAGGATAAGGGAGCGCTGACGGGGATCGCGCTGGCCACGGCGGGCTATGCCTGCTTCGCCTTGCAGGATGCGATCGTCAAATGGCTGGTGGCGGACTATGCCGTGCCGCAGATCCTGTTCTTCCGCAGCCTCGTGATCGTCGCCATCACGGGCATGCTCGTTCGCGTTCGCAAGCACCCCTCCGCCTGGCAGAGCCCCTACCGGAAGACACTGGTGCTGCGCGCGGCGCTGATGCTGGTCGCCTGGCTGCTGTTTTACAATGCGGCCCGCACGCTCGGCCTTGCGGAACTGACGACGCTCTATTTCTCGGCGCCGATCATGGTCATGTTCCTGTCGATCCTCGTGCTGAAGGAAACGATCGGCATGGGACGCTGGGCCGCCTGTATCGGGGGGTTCATCGGCGTGGTCGTAGCCGCCAATCCCACGCAGTCACCGAACCTCCTGCCGGCCGCCATGTGCGTCGTTGCAGGTTTCTGCTGGGCCTGGAGCACGATCCTCGTGCGTCTCGTCAGCCGCAGCGAATCCACGCTGACCCAGATGTATGCGACAAGCCTTCTGTTCGGCCTTGCCTGCGCGCTGGCGCTGCCCTGGGTGTGGACGACGCCGGATGCGACGGGCTGGGGCCTGCTGCTGGCGCTCGGCCTCATCTCCACCATCGGGCAGTACCTGCTCTATGACGGGTTCCGCTATGCGCCCGCTTCCGCCATCGCGCCGATCGAATATACCGGCCTGATGTGGGCCTTCATCTACGGCTACCTGATCTGGGCCGAGGTGCCGGCCATGAACGTCTTCATCGGCGCCCTCCTGATCGTTGCGTCCAGCATCGTGCTCGTCTTCTGGGAGCGACGCGGGCATGGCGCCCGCCGCAAGGGCTCGCCCGCCTGAGCCACGTCCGAGAGGATGACGATCAGCCCTTCCTGGCGAGTTGCATCAGGGCGACCTGCTGCTGCAACCGGCGTTGGGCCTGATCCACCACCACGGCGACGATGATGACGATGCCCTTGATGACCATCTGCCAGAAGGAGGAGACGCCCATCATCACCAACCCGTCCGACAGGATGCCGATGACGAAGGCGCCGATGATCGTTCCGCCGATCGTACCCCGCCCGCCGGACATGGAGGTGCCGCCAAGGACCGCTGCGGCGATGGCGTTGAGTTCGAACGAATTGCCCGTGGCCGGATGGGCGGCCATGAGTTCGGAGGAGATGACGATACCGACGATGGCGGCGCAGAAGCCGGAGAACATATAGACGAACATCTTCACCCGGTTGACCCGGATGCCCGACATGCGCGCCGCCCGCTCATTGCCGCCGACGGCGAAGATCTGGCGACCCAGCGGCACGTAGCGCGCGAAATAGGCCGCGGCCAGCGCGACGACGATCAGGATCCAGATCGACACCGGCAGGCCGATGATACGGCCCGAGCCCAGAAAGCCGAACCCCGTGGTGGCCAGCTCCGGCTTGCCGATAAGGTTCGGAAAGGTCTGCCCGTCCGACGAGAGCAGCGCGAGGCCACGGGCCACATAGAGCGTGCCGAGCGTGGCGATGAACGGCGCGACGTTCAGCCGGGTGATCAGCAATCCGTTGACCGCGCCGATCAGGATGCCGACGGAAAGCGTGATCAGGCAGACCTCGACGATATTGAAATAGATCGTGTAGCCGATTTGCAGATCGATGCCGTTAATGATCAGCCCGCCGGCCACCATGCCGCAGAGGCCGACGATGGAGCCGACCGAAAGGTCGATGCCGCCGGTGATGATGACGAAGGTCATGCCCATGGCGAGGAACGCGTTCAGCGCCACATGCTTCGACATCAGGATGATGTTGGCCGTCGAAAGGAAGTTCGGCGCGAAGGCCGAGAAGAAGGCGATGACGGCGAAAAGCGCGATGAATGTGCGCAGCTTCATCAGCGTCAACAGAAGCGAGCCGCTGTCCGCCGCGGCTGCCGGTGTGGTCGTGGTGGCCGTCGTCATGGCGCGATATCCCCGCTTGTCTGTGTCGATTTATGGCCGATCGATGCCGCGCGCACGATCGCTTCCTCGCTTGCCTCCGCCCGGTCGAGAATGGTGGTGATGCGGCCATTGCTCATCACGGCGATCCGGTCGGAGAGCGCCATCACCTCTTCGAGATCCGAGGTGGAGAACAGGATGGCGAGCCCCTCGCCCGCCAGCCGGCGCATGGTGCGGAAGACGTCGGCCTTCGCGCCGACATCGATGCCGCGGCTCGGCTCGTCCATCAGCAGAACCTTCGGCTTCGTCATCAGCGCCTTGCCGATGACCACCTTCTGCTGGTTGCCGCCGGACATGGAGGTCACATCGAAATCCGGGTTCGGCGCCTTGATGGCAAGATCCTTAATGGCGGACGCGATGGCGGAGCGCTCCCGCTCTCCCGCGATGTGGAACCCGAAACGAACGAAGCGGTCGAGACTGGCGAGCGTCAGGTTCGCGGCGATCGACAGCACCTGCACCAGGCCCTCGCGCTGCCGGTCTTCCGGGATCAGCGCCAGCCCGCGCTTGATGCGCGTCGGCGTATCGCGCGCGGCGATCTCCTCGCCATCGACGAAGATACGGCCCGTCGCATGCGGATGCTGCCCCATGACGCATTCGAAGAACTCGCTGCGCCCGGCGCCCATCAGGCCGTAAATCCCCAGCACCTCGCCGGCCCTGACCGAGATCGAGAGATGATCGACCGCAAGGCCTCCCGTCCGCCGTGCAAGCGAGATATCCTCGGCGCGGAAGGCTTCGCGACCCAGTGTGTGATCGACCGATTTCGCGAAATCCTTGGCATCCGAGCCGATCATCGAGCGGACGATCCAGCGGGTGTCGATGTCCTTGATTTCTGCCTGACCGGTAATCTGCCCGTCCCGGAGCACGGTGATGTGGTCGCCGATACGCATCAGCTCTTCCAGCCGGTGCGAGATATAGACGATCGCGACCCCTTGTGCCTTCAGCTCGGCGATCACCTTGAACAGGATATCGACTTCGGCGGCAGAGAGCGCCGAGGTCGGCTCGTCCAGGATGAGAATGCGCGTGTCGAGCGAAAGCGCCCTGGCGATCTCCACCAGCTGCTGCTGGCCGATCGGCAGGTCCTCCACCATCGTCTCCGCGCTGATGCCCGCATCCAGCCGGTCGAGGAAGATATTGGCTTTCTCGATCTGCGCCTTGTGATCGATGCCGGCGAAGCCGCGAACGATCTCGCGGGTCGCAAAGATGTTCTCGGCGACGGACAGGTTGCCGAAGAGGTTCAGCTCCTGGAACACCATGCCGATACCGTGTTTCTGCGCATCGGCCGGCGAGTGGAATTCGACCGGTTTGCCGTCGAGCAGGATGCGCCCGAGCGACGGACGCTCGACGCCTGCGATCATCCGCATCAGCGTCGATTTCCCGGCGCCGTTCTCGCCGACGAGCACGTTTACCGCGCCCCGGCGCAGCGAGAGATTGGCATTCCGGACCGCGACGATGCCCGAATAGACCTTCGTCACGTCCTCCAGCTGAAGGATGATATCGTCCTCGACCGCGCTGCTCGTATCGGAAACCATCGTCATGGTTCCAGCGTCAGGGCGACGGGCGTCAGCAGCGGCAATTGGCCTTTCGCCGGCACGGGAAAAGCGCCAACCGCCTCGATCCTCCTGCCATCAAGCCCTTCGCGCGGCAGTGCCTGCAACACCTGAGCATTCAGATGGGCATTGAAGGCCTTGCCGAATTCGGCCCACTGGATCTGGTTCTTGAACTGGTTGAAGCTCACGAAATCGAGGCTGTCGCGGATCGCCGTACCCTTGATGACCGGCCCGATCTGGACCCGAACATCCGCTTTGCCGTCGCCGTCGATATCCGTGTCGAGATAGCCGGCGCGCGACGTGGTCTCGGCCGCGATCACCGTGCCGGAGACCTTGGCGGCATAGGTCCAGGGGGCGTTGCCCTCCTTTTCCTTGTGGCCGTATTTCGCGGCCGCCGCATCGGGATCGGATGCGATCGATGCTGCGACCTCGGCATAGGGACCCGCCTTCGAGGTCAGATACGGCACCACCTTCGGCGCCCACAGCTCTGTCGCCTGACGCTCGGGATTGAAGCCACCGCTTGCGGCCTCGGCGGCCTCCTCGGCCGTCGGCGTCTTGATGATCTTGCAGCCGGGCAGGACCATGAACGTGGCCGAGACGAGGCAAAGCGCGGCAGCGGCGGTGAAACGCGGCATTCCGTCAACTCCGGATGGGAAAAGGCGCGGGCGGCGCGTGTGGACGAGCCGCCCGCCTCGTAAGATCGAGATTAATCCTTGAGCGCGAAGGTCTCGAGCTTGTCGGCATTGTCGGCGTTGATCAGCACGCAGTCCATCAGCTGTTTTTCCTCGGCCGGCGCCTTGCCCGTCTTGATGTAGGCATCGGCCTGCTCGACGGCCATCTGGGCCTGCGCGTAAGCCGGCTGCATCACGGTCGCCTTGATGCCGCCCGCCTTGATGCTGTCGCGAACATCGTTGGAGCCGTCGAAACCGACGACGATCACGTCCTTGCGACCGGCGGCCTGCAACGCAGCGATTGCGCCCATCGCCATCGTGTCGTTGCCGGCGATCACGCCCTTGATGTCCGGATTGGCCTGAAGGATGGTTTCCATCTTGGAATAGCCTTCCGTCTGGCTCCAGTTGGCGGACTGTTGCGCCACCATCTTCAGGTCGGGATATTCGTCGATGATATCGTGATAGCCCTTGGAGCGGATGCCGGCATTGAGATCCGCCTCGCGGCCGAGCAGCTCGACGTAATTGCCCTTTTCGCCCATCAGCTTGACGAACTCTTCGGCGCCGAGCTGGGCGCCCTGATAGTTGTTGGACACGATCTGGGAGACGGCGACGCCCGTCGCGTTGATTTCGCGGTCGATGAGGAAGGACGGGATCTTCGCGTCCTTGGCCTTCTGCACGGCGGCGATCGAGGCTTCGGAGCCGGCATTGTCGAGAATGATGGCTTTGGCGCCGCGGCCGATGGCGGTGTCGATCAGCTGCGACTGCTTGTTGGCATCGTCGTCATGGACGAGGACGAGCGTTTCATAGCCAAGCTCCTTGGCCTTGGCTTCGGCGCCAACGGCTTCGGCCTTGAAGAACGGGTTGTCGTGGCTCGGCGTGATGATGGCGATGAGATCGGCCGCGTAGGACGGCATGGCCGTGCCGAGTGCGAGAACGCCGGCAAAGGCGGCAAGGGTCAGTCTGCGTGAAAGTTTCATGTGGTTCCTCCCGGTGGTATCTGTTCGAAGAACCCGCCTCCCTGCGGGTCCGTGTTGTCTCATCCGACGAGCCCGCTCGCGAGCGGAACCGCCGATCTCGTCATCAGGTGATGCGCCGAATGCTTTCGGCGATTTCCTGTGGCTCGAAGACCTTCTTCCAGTCGTCGCGCATCAGCGCGGGGATGCCGAACTCGATGGCCTTGTTGCAGGCATCCGAAAACACGCCATCGACTTCCTTGAAGATAACCGCGCCGAGCACGTTCATATGGCCGAGCAGGAAGTCGCGCGCCGCCTGTTCCGGTACGCCGCGCTTCACGCACTCGTCCAGCGCCTGGCTCATGACGACCAGCAGCGAGGCGCAGACCGTCTCCGAAAGACCTGGCTCCAGGATCGCCATCTGCTCGACCGTCACCCGGTGCGAGCGCATCACCGGCGCCCAGATGGTCTTCGCGACCTCTTCGCCGAGGGCGTAATGCTCTTCCGGCCCCTGCATCAGGGCGGAGACGATGTGCTGTTTGGCGGCAATCCCGCCAAAATGATCCTTCTTCGCCGCCATCTCTGTTTCGTCATTGAAAATAGGGGGATGGCAGGGATGCGTGACGAAATAGGTGATGTCGGCGCGTTCCGGCAGATGACCGGCAAAGGGGGCAGCCGCGTCGAGAACGACGACCATGGTGCCCGGTGCGAGCTTGTCGATGATGCCGGAAGCGACTTTGCCGATGGCCGTATCCGGTACGGCGAGAACCACGACTTCGGCGCCATCGAGCGCCTCGTCTACGGATAAGCACGTCAGGCCCAGATCAGCCTGCAGCCGTGCGCGTCCAGCGTCGCTTACCTCCACAGGGCGGATGTCAAAGCGCGAGCCGATGAGGTTGCGCGCGAGCCGCGTACCCATTTTTCCGCCTGCGCCGAAAAGTGCGATCGATGTCATGTGTCTTGATCCCGTTTTGTCGGGTCATCTAACGGTAACTGGTATAATGAGTCAATGAGCATTTCACATGATGTCGCAGAGCGGAGATTCGACGGAATGCGCACTCCCTGGTCCCTTTACGCAGGCGGTCCGATCCAGCTAGATCGGAACAGGCCGGCAGATGCCTTGAAGAGACGGACGTCGCGGTGGTCAGCGTCTCGCGCTTTATGCCGCACACCATTCTGGACAAATGCCATGCTCGTGTTTCTCGATTTCGAAGCGTCCTCCCTCGGCAAGAAGAGCTATCCGGTCGAGGTTGCCTGGGTTTTCGAGGATGGAACGTCGCGCGCTCACCTGATCCGCCCGACGCCGGATTGGACGGACTGGTCGATGAAGAGCGAGCGCATTCACGGCCTCTCCCGGCGCCGTCTCCACTTGGAAGGCACGCCCGTCGCGGACGTCGCGCGGGATATGCTGGAAACGCTGGAGGGCCATGCACTCTACGCCAGCGCCCCTTCCTGGGATGGGAAATGGCTGAGCGTGCTGCTGCGCACAGGCGGCCTGCCGCGCCATGCGCTGAGGCTCGGGAAATCCGACGATGTCTTTCTGGAGCATGCGAGAACGATCATGGATGGCATGTTCACCCGCCGCGAGATCGCCGATTTCGTGAAGGGCATGATCGAGAGGACCGAGCCGGCGCAACCCGCGCACAGGGCGCTGGCGGATGCCACGCTGGAACACACGCGATGGCTTGCCATCCGGAAGGCCGCTACGCAGGCGGTTGCCGAACGTGGGGAAGTTTCAGGGTAAGCACCGCATGCCAACTATTGCCGATGCCTTCAAGACGCTGAATCCCCTCGCATGGCACTCGACCCGGGGAGCCGGATACTAAGGCGCGCCTCGTCTCGCCGCCGGACACGCGCCTTGCTCTTACAGATGAGCCCATATTCCCCTACACGAGCATGTCACGCACGAGGCGGCGGAGCCAGGCGTTGAACGTCGAATGATGCGAGCGCTCATGCCAGAACAGGAAGACGGGCATGGCGCCGAATTCCTCGGGCGCATCGACCACGGCGATATCCGACAGCGCGGCGAAATGATCCGCGAACGGCTTCGACGTCGTGAAGACGAGATCGCTGCCGGCCAGCACCATGGGGACGAGCGCATATTCCGAGAGGCTGGCGCGAATGCGCCGTTGCAGGCCGAGTTCCGCGAGGTGGCCGTCGATGGGGCTGACGGACGCGCCGTGCGGCGGGTTCGGCGACAGGTGTTCGAGGTCGAGGTAATCGTCCATGGTGATCGCGGGGGCGCCGGCGAACGGGTGATTCCGGTCCAGCATGCAGACGGTGCGGCACTCGGTGACGGTCTCTCCCCGCAGATTGCGCGAAGCGGGCTGGCGGTGGGCGAGCACCAGATCGACCTCGCCGGCCTCCAGCAATTGCTGAAGCGCCGCCATGCTCGGCATGGGCAGCATTTCCAGCATCATATGCGGCGCGACCTGCCGCAGGTGGCGGATGAGCCGGGGAACGAGAAACGGGCCGAAACTCGTCGCCGCGACGATCCGCACCCGCCTCTGGGATGTCGCCGGGTCGAAGTCGGCCTCGCGCCCGGCGAGATGGTCGATGTCATCCAGAATGCGATCGACGAGCGTGACGAGATCCTGCGCCCGCGGCGTCGGCGAAAGGCCCGTGCCGCTGCGCACCAGAAGCGGATCGCCGGTCATCGCCCGGAAGCGCCGCAAGGTCAGGCTGACCGCCGGCTGGCTCAGGCCATGGATCGCCGCCGTGCGTGAGACGCTGCTCTCCGACAGCAATGTCTTCAGCACGCGAAGCTGGCGGATGTCGAGTTCGCCGCGGGTTCGCTCGCCGGCCTCCATCGCATCTGTCGCCGTCTTGATGCCGCCTGCCAAGCTCTCTCCTTCACCCGCACGACGCTGCCCCCACCTTAAACAGCGTGGAACGACGCCATCGCCTTTGCCACCTTGGCCTTGAACGCCTCAAGCTCGGCTGGGCCGTTGCCGTTCATATTATAGAGCGCGAGATAGCGCACCGGTCTTTTCGGGCGAAAGATCGCCCAAAGCACCCGGCGCGCCACCTTGCGCGGCGGATCGCCGACGAGCATGGCGCGAAAGCGCGGACCGCCATAGGTGGTGATGACGGCGACCGATTTGACGTTGTGAAGGATGCGGACGAGCTTGCCCTTGTCGCCGGCCGACATGGTGAACGCCACGCCGGGAACGAACACGCGGTCGAAGAAGCCTTTCAGGATCGCCGGCAGGCCGAAATTCCAGACGGGATGTACGAGCACCACCGCATCCGCCGCCCGGATGCGCGCGACATAGGGCGCGATGCCGGGCGTGATATTGATCGCCTCGTCGTGATAGTTCAGGCGCTCCTCGCGCGAGAGAACGGCATCGAAACCGTCATCGTAGAGCGAGAGCAGATCGACCTCATGCCCCCGCGCCTCCAGCGCCTGCCGGGCGACATCCCGCAATTGCGCGCTGTAGCTGGTTTCCACCGGATGGGCATGGATGAGAAGGATCCGCGCCATGGCTCACGCCGCATCCATGCTTTGCAGCCCGGCAAAAACCCAGCTGCGCTTCTGATTGAAGTCGTAATCCGGATTTTCCCAGGCGACCATCTTGCCGGGGTTCAGCAGACCCTTCGGATCGGCCTCGCCCTTGAAGGCGAGTTGCCCCGCATCCGTCTGCTTCATGCCGCCCTCCTCCAGTGTGTAGCGGTGCGGATTGAAGACGAGGCAGCCATTGTTCTCGTGGATGGCGATGATCTCCTCCAATCGCTCCTCGCTGGTATAGCGAACGATCGGGAGCCCGGAGAAGACGATGCGGCCGTCGAAGCGGATCATTTCCAGATGGAGCGGCATCTCGTCGCCGAGCAGCTCGTGAATGCGGCGGACATGCTCGAAATCCGGATATTGCGTCTGGAGATAGGTGATCGACGGATCAACCTTCAGACCGCGCATCGTCGTATGGTTCCAGCAGAGTTCGTAGACCGGCGGAAACTGGCGCTTCTCCTCCGGCGGCACGGTGTCGGACCGGAAGACGAGATCGCCCTTATGATGCGCCGCGAGAAGGGAGAGCGCATCCATGGCGTGCGGCGCCGCGATGACGACGACGAGCGAGGCTTCGCGTGCGAAGAAACGGCGGTAGTGCGGAAAGTAGTCATGTGCCACGGGGGCGGCGACCACCGCGATCTCCTTGGTGAGGATACCATCCTGTCGCGCCAGCGCCTCGGCAAAACGCGTTGCTGCCATCACGTCGGGAAAGGCGACAAGACTGTCGATCCAGTCATAGGCGGCGGTCAGCGGCAAGGTGACATCGGTGATGATGCCGTTGGTGCCGTAGGCATGCGCGACCTTGAGGATATCGGCGCCCTCGATCTTCAGCACCCGCGGCACCGCCTCGCAGGTGACGACGGTGAGGCCGAGAATGTTGCCGAGCGCTCGCAGGCCGCCCCAGCGGATCGACCCGACGCCGCCCGACCCGCCGGCAACGAAGCCGCCGACCGTCGCGGTGCGATAGGTGGACGGGAAGAACCGGATTTCGCTGCCATGCGCCGCCCGCGTCTGCTGGTCGATCTTTTCGAGAATGACGCCGGTTTCCGCCTTCACATGCACCGGGCTCGTTTCGATGATGCGGTTCATCTCGGCAAGATTGAGCACCACGCCGCCGGCCAGCGGCATGGCTTGCCCGTAATTGCCGGTGCCGGCCCCGCGCGGGGTGATGGCGATGCCGTGCCGGTGGGCCGCCGCGAGAACCTCGACCACCTCGCCTTCAGACTTCGGACTGACGATGAGATCGGCCGTGACATGATCCAGCTGGCGCTTGAGCACCGGCGAATACCAGTAGAAATCGCGGCTCTTCTTCTGCACCAGCTTGGGATTGTCTTCGACCGCGATGGAGCCGATATCGTTGCGGAAAGCGTCGAGCGTCATGGTGTCACTCCGAGAAGGGTGTCGAGTTCGCGATAGTCGGGAAGCTTGGCCGAGACGACCTTGCCGGCGCGGATGACCGTGCGATCGGACTGGGGCCGCGAGAAGAGTTCGCCGGGTGTGCGCGCCCGCGTGACGACGAGATCGGCCGGAGCGCCGGCCAGAAGTGTCGCGCCATAGGCAAAGCCGGCGGTTCTCGCCGGGACGGCGGCGACGGCCGAAAACCAGTCGGCAAGCTTGTCCTCCGGATGGTCCAGATGGCCGATGCGCACGCTTTCGCGCAGCACCTCCAGCATGTCGAGATCGCCATAGGCGTAGAACGGATCGCGCGTGTTGTCGGAGGCGAGAGAGACCGCGACGCCCGCCGCCTTCAGTTCGCGCAGCAGTGTCACCCCCCGCCAGCGCGGCGTCTCCTCGGGCCGACGGTCCTGAAGGTAGAGATTGCACATCGGCAGCGACACAATGTCGATGCCGGCCTCGGCCACGCGGGCTATGGTCGCCTTCGCGTCTTCGCCGGCAAGAATCGCGAGCGAGCAGCAATGGCCGGCCAGCACGCGACCGGAAAACCCGGTTTCGATGACGCGGTCGGCAAGGATGGACAAGCTGCGCGAAGCGGTATCGCCGCTCTCGTCGATATGCAGATCAAGATCGAGACCATGGCGGCCGGCGGCATCCACGAGGTTGGCGATGGCTTCCCCTGCCCGGTCGAAGACGGAGATCGCGCCGCCGAGAGATCCGCCATAGGTCTTGACCGTGCGGGCCAGCTCCTCGACCAGCGCCTTGTCGAGCGCATGATCCGGGCCGCAAAGTGCTGTCGCCTGAAGCTCGATCCGCCCCGCCCACTCTTCACGCTTGCGGGCAAAGACCGGCCAGGAAATTTCGTGCTGGGGCGGCGCGGAATCGAGATGCGTCCGAATGGCCGCCGTTCCATGCGCATAAGCACAGCGCAGGGCGAATTCCATCCGCGCCTCGACATCCGCAGCGTTCCAGTTTGCCACGCGATCGGCGGAGACCGCGTTGAGCGCGCCCATGAAAGAGCCATCCGGATTGGGCCTGCGCGGCGTGATGTGGCCCTTGTCGAGATGGGTGTGCAGATCGACGAAGGCCGGCAGGACGATGCCGTCATCGGCGTCCAGCACCGTTTCGCCATCTTCCGGCGTCAGCGAGCCGGGTGCGGCGATGGTGTCGATCACGCCATCGACCAGCCGGATGTCGGCCGGGGAAAACCCTGTTTTGCCGGGAATACGGCCCTTCCGGATCAGACGTTTGGTGGATGTCGTGTCATTCGTCATACGGTCAATTCTCCCGCGCGATCGCGCTTTCGTGCCAGCGGCGCAGCGACAGCCAGGCGACGACCGATGTGAGGGCGAAGATGGCGACACCGGTTGCCGAGAGAAGCACCAGCGCCGCGAACAGCCGGGGAATGTTGAGGCGGTACTGCGCCTCCAGCAGCCGGAAGGCGAGGCCGGAACCGGCGCCGGCCGAACCCGCCGCAAACTCCGCGACGACGGCCGCGATCAGCGACAGGCCACCGCCGATCTTCAGCCCGGTCATGAAATAGGGCAACGCGGCCGGCAGCTTCAGAAGACGAAGCTGCTGCCAGCGGCTGGCGCCGTAGAGATCGTAAAGATTGAGAAGATTGTGATCGACGCTCTTCAGGCCCTGCACCATGTTGGAGAGGATGGGGAAGAAGGCGACGAGGAAGGCGCAGATCATGATCGCCGCCTGCGTTGAGGAGACGTAGACGAGGATGAGCGGGGCGATGGCGACGATCGGTGTGACCTGCAGAATGACGGCATAGGGGTAAAGCGCGAGTTCCACCCATTTCGACTGGACGAGCAGGACCGCCAGCACCGTGCCGCCGATCAGCGCGAGGACGAGCGCTGAAAATGTTATGCGCAGCGTGACGAGCAGGGCCGGATAGAGCGTGCCCCAGTCCTTGACCAGCGTCTGCGCGACGAGGCTCGGTGCTGGCAGGATATAGGGCGGCACGGCGTTGACGCGGACATAGACCTCCCAGACGAGCAGGGTTAGGCCCAGCATGATGGCGGGAACCGCCACCTGAAGCAGCCGGCTTCGGCCGAGGCCCGGCTTGTCTTCGTTCGATGCAGGATCGAGAACGGCCCCTCTTTCAACAGCCTCCATGTCAGGCGCCCTCGCTGACAGGTGTTGCGATGGCATGGCCGAGGGCCTGCGAAACGGTTCGGCAGAGATCGGCATAGGCTTCGGATGCGCGGAAGCTTTCGTCCTTCTCGCGACCTTCGGGGCGCGGCAGCATCATATCCGCGACGACGCGGCCGGGGCGCGCGCCCATGACGGCGATGCGGCTGGAGAGGTAGGCCGCTTCGAAGACGGAATGCGTGACGAACACCACGGTCAGATCCTTCTCGCTCCAGAGACGCAGCACGTCGTCGTTCAGTTTCTGGCGGGTGATCTCGTCCAGCGCGCCAAAGGGCTCGTCCATCAGCAGGAGCTTCGGATCGGTCACAAGAGCGCGCGCGATCGATACCCGCATGCGCATGCCGCCGGAGAGTTCTCTCGGATAGGCCTTGGCGAAATCCTTGAGCCCCACGGTCTCCAGCACCGCCATCACCCGGTCGCGAACCTCGCCCTTCCCCATGCCCTTGAGGCGAAGCGGCAGATAGGCATTGTCGAACACGGGCTTCCACGGCATCAGGGTCGGCTCCTGAAAGACGAAGCCGATATCGGCATCCGGTCGCCCGTCCCGGCCGATCCGCGAGGCCGGCCAGTCGACCGTCCCCTGCGAGGCACGGCCGAGCCCCGCGATGATCCGCAGTGCCGTCGATTTGCCGCAGCCCGAAGGCCCGAGAAGGCTGACGAACTCGCCCTTGCGGATGTCCATCGTCATGTGCGAAAGGGCGAGCGTGCCGTTGGAAAAGCGCTTGGTGACGTCGCGAAGCGACACCACGCTGCGGGGCGATGCAGAGACCGGCGCCGGTTCGGCGCCATCCGGATTGCCGGAGGGAACGGCCTGCTCCATCGGATCAGGACTTCTTCAGGTCCATACCCACCTTCTTGCATGTGAACTGCAGCGTGTAGGATTTCTTGATGTCGAGATCCTTCTTCACGACGTCGATTGCCGCCATCTTGTCGTAGAAGTCCTTGTAGTGCGCATCCGTCATGCAGCCGATGCCGCCCTCCTTGGCGTCGCCGGATTCCAGAACGTCGAATTCCTTCATCTTGGCAAGCGAGAAGGCCAGCTGCTCGTCGGTCATCTCCGGATTGTCGGTCTTGATCAAGGCATTGGCGGCCTTGTTGTCGGCATGCATGTAATTGTACCAGCCGATGGCCGTGGCATCGACGAAGCGCTGCACGAGGTCCGGGTTCTTCTCCACCAGCGCCGTCTGCGTCTCGATCGTCGTGGAATAGGGGTCATAGCCGGCGTCGGCGAGAAGGAAGACCTTCGGCTTGAAGCCTGCCTGACGCTCGATCTCGAAGGGTTCCGATGTGATGTAGCCCTGCTGGGCGGAGGCCTTGTCGGCGAGGAAGGGGCCGGGGTTGAACTGGTAGGGCTTGAACTGCTCGTCCGAGAAACCCTTGAAGTTGGCCTTCATCCACGTGAAGTAGGTGGTGAAGCCCTCCTTGCCCATGAAGATCGTTTTGGCCTTGGCGAGATCCTCGAAGGTCTCGATGCCGGCATCGGGATGCGCCAGAATGCCCTGCGGATCCTTCTGGAAGATGGCGGCGACCGTCACGAGGGGAATACCCTGTGCCACGGCATCAAACGAGCCGAGTGTGCCGCCCATGTAGAAATCGATCTGGCCGGCGATCAGAAGATTGCGGTTGGCCGCCTGCGGCCCGCCCTGGCGGATGGACACGTCGAGCCCATACTTCGCATAGGTACCGTCGGCGATGGCCTGATAATAGCCGCCGTGCTCGGCCTGGGCGAGCCAGTTCGTGCCGAAGGTCACCTTATCGGCCGCCAGCGACGGCGTGGTGGCCAAAAGGGCCAGGGAAAGAAGGAATGCAGAGACGGGCAAGTTCGGCATGGCGACAGGGTCCTTCTCGGGCCGGGAGCGGCGGAATAAGTTGAGCTGATGAAAGATGTGGTAATCGGCTTTCTAATGTGTACTGTATCAGCGGAATGCGATGATACTAAAAGAGGCATGCACAATTGCAAGGCATTTTTTCGGAAATCTCCACATCTTCATCCGCGTTGAAACCCGCGCATCGTCCCATCCCCGTCGCGGGCATCGCGCCACCTTTGGCGGCCTACAGCCATGGAGTCGATGTCACCCCCGGCGCCCGGCTCGTCTTCTGCTCCGGCCAGTTGGGTCTTGGGGCCGACGACATCGTACCGGCAGACTGCGAGGGGCAGGCAGAGATCTGCTTTGCCAATATAAAGGCGATCCTTGCAGGGGCCGGAATGAGCCTTGCCCATGTCGTTCGGATCAATGCCTATGTGACCGGCCGCGAACACCTGGCGGCCTATATGCGCGTGCGCGACCGTCTGTTCGCAGAGCATCCCCCCGCCTCGACCCTGATGATCGTCAGCGGCTTCACACGTCCGGAATTCGTGGTGGAGATCGAGGTCGTCGCCGCTGCGGTCGAGACCCCATTGGCAGAAGAGGAACCGAGACCATGAGCGGGCAGCGCAAGACATGGTGGGGCGATTTCGCAACCACGGACTTTCAGGACATCGACCCGATGGAGACGATCGCGCTGCTGCCCATCGCGGCAACGGAGCAGCACGGGCCACATCTCGGCTGCGGCACGGATGCGACGATCGCGCGGGGCATGCTGAAGACGCTGATCCCTTTGTTGCCCGGCGATCTCGACCTGCGCATTCTGCCGATCCAGTCGGTGGGCAAGTCGAACGAACACCTGCATGCACCGGGTACGCTGACCATTCCGGCGACCGTGCTGATCGACCACTGGATCGCGCTTGGGCAATCCGTCGCCCGGGCGGGCATCCGCAAGCTGGTCATCGTCAATTCCCATGGCGGCAACGAAGAGGTCATGGGCATCGCCGCGCGCGAACTGCGGGTGACCGATGGAATGCTGGTTGCAAAAACCTCCTGGTCCCGCTTCGGCAAGCCGGACGGGCTCTTCTCGGATGTCGAGAACCGCTTCGGCATTCACGGCGGTGACGCCGAGACCTCCCTGATCCTCCACTTCCGGCCGGAGGCCGTCGATATGGAAAAGGCCGAAGATTTTGCCTCGACCGTCGCGCAGGACGAGGAGGACTACGCGCTGTTGCGCGCGACAGGCACCCACGCCTATGCTTGGATCGCCAGTGATCTCAACCCGGGCGGCGCTGTCGGCGAGGCCGCACAGGCGACGAAAGAAAAGGGCCAGGCGCTGGCCGCGTATCAGGCTCAAGGCCTGGTCACGCTTCTGACCGACATGCGAAAAGCGCCGTTGCCCCGCTCTCGATAGCCACAAACGCCCGTCGAGGACGAACATCGTGCCGTCTCGGCATGAGAACACCGGCAGGGAAAAATCCCGGCCGGTGTCGGACATTGCGTCAGCGCGAGAATTTGCCGGGCTTGCCTGCAGTTTGTCAGGGATAAGGGGAATCCACTCTAGTCGCGCGCGATACCGAGCTTGTCGATGGTCGACATCAGGAGATCGGCGCAGGCCTTTGCCGGCTCGTCGTCGGCGCATTTCAGATCGATCTTCACCTCGTCTGTCTCGACGCGGTAATGCGCGGCCTTCGACGGCGGCGGCGGGCGGTGACCTTCGGGACCGTGCGGCCCTTTGCCGCCCTTCATCGCATCCTCCGGACCGCGGGGACCACCCGGCGGCGGTGGCGGCGGCGGGGTCATCGCGTCAGCGGCGGCGGGAGGGGCTGGCGGCGGCGGCGGCGGTGGGGTGTCCTGTGCGACCGCTGCACCCGCAGCGAGCGACAGGGAAAAGCCGGCAAGGAGAAGAAGGTGCTTCATCGAAAATCCTCGTGTTGAGTGGCCCCCGACAACGCCTCATTCGCAGCTTTGTTCATGTAAGAAGTTCTGATTTAGGCATGATTCCTCTACCGGTTCCGCCCGCCCGCCCGCCAGCCCGCCGCGTTGCAGCGGGCCGGCGGAAAGAGCATCACGCCTGCAATGCGCGCTCGAACAGCCGCGTCAGACGCTCGGCAAAGGCGCGGGGATCGGCCGGCTTGTCGCCATCGAGCACGCGTGCCTGATCGAGAAGAAGCAGAGCGGCATCTTCCTTTAGCGCTGTACCATCCGCCTTGGCGGCAATGGCCTTGACCAGGGGATGCGACGGATTGATCTCGAGGATCGGCTTTGCCGAAAGCTCCAGCCGTCCGGCACCTTGCAGGATCTTCTCCATCTGCCGGTCGTAGCCGCCTTCGGATGCGACGAGGCAGACGGCGCTTTCCGTCAGGCGGTCGGAGGCGCGAACGTCGGAAACCTCGCCGCCAAGCTTCTCCTTGGCATAGGCAATGAAGCTCGCCACATCGGCTGACGGCGCGCTGTCCGCTTCCGCTTCGCCCTCCGGCTTGGCGAACTGGGCGAGGTCGGCTGCACCCTGCGTGATCGACTTGAAGGTCTTGCCCTCGAATTCACCGGCCGTCATGACCCAGAAACTGTCGATCTGGTCGGTCAGGAGCAGAACCTCGATCCCGCGCGCACGGAAACCTTCCAGCTGCGGCGAGGCCTTGAGCTGCTCGACACTTATGCCGGTCAGGTAGTAGATCGCCGACTGTTCCGGCTTGGCGTCCTCGACATATTGCTTGAGCGAGCGCGTTTCCTCGCCGGCCGCCGTCGTCCTGAAGCGGGCCAGCGACAGAAGCTGCGTCCGCCGCTCGCCATCCTCGTAGATGCCTTCCTTCAGCACCGCGCCGAAGTTTTCCCACAGCTTCGCAAACGCCTCGGCGTCGCTTTCCGCCAGCTTTTCGATGGCCGTGATGATGCGGCTCGTCACGCCCTTGCGGATGGCCGACAGGATCGGGCTTTCCTGGATCATCTCGCGCGAAACGTTCAGCGGAAGATCTGCGGTATCGACCAGACCGCGGACGAAGCGAAGGTAGCGCGGTAGCACATCGGCCTCGTCGGTGATGAAGATGCGCTTGACGTAGAGCTTCATGCGGCCCTTACGGTCCGGATCGAACATATCGAACGGCTGCGCGCCGGGAATATAGGCCAGCGTCGTATATTCGTGCCGGCCCTCGGCGCGGAAATGTACGGTCAGCGCCGGCTCGTCGTACTGGCCGGAAAGGCTGCGATAGAAATCGGCGTGGTCTTCCTTGGAAACCTCGTTCTTCGCGCGCGTCCAGAGCGCCGTGCCATCCGTCAGTTGCGCGGGCTCGGCACCGGGCTTTTCGACAATCGAGATCGGCACCGGCACATGGCCGGATTGCTCCTTGACGATCCGCTCGACGGACCAGCGCGAGGCGTAAGCCTTGGCATCTTCCATCAGGTTGAGCGTGATGCGCGTACCGCGCGCCGGAGCGTCCGCGAGATCGACCGGGCTGACGGTATAGGCACCCTGCCCGTCCGACGACCAGAGCCAAGCCTCCTCCGAACCCGCACGCCGCGAGACCACATCCACCCGGTCGGCCACCATGAAGCAGGAGTAGAAGCCGACACCGAACTGGCCGATCAGCTGCGCGCCCTCGCCCGCCTTGTTGGCCTCGATGCGCTCCATGAAGGCGCGGGTGCCGGAGCGCGCGATCGTGCCCAGCGCCTCGATCAACTCTTCGCGGCTCATGCCAATGCCGTTATCGTCCACGACGAGCCGGCGGTTCTCCTCGTCGAGCGTCAGCGTGATCCGGCTGTCGCCGTCGCTGCCCAAAAGGTTCGGCGCGGCAATCGCCTCGAAACGCAGCTTCTCGCAGGCGTCGGCCGCATTCGAGATCAGCTCGCGCAGGAACACGTCCTTGTCCGAGTAGACCGAGTGCACCATCATGTGCAGAAGGCGCGACACGTCGGCTTCGAAAACATGGCTCTCGGCGGGGCGTTCCGCATCAAGGTTCGTCATATGTCATCTTCTCCGTCATGATCGAAATTCGAACGACCAGTTGGCGAAGATTTCGTGCGGATTCAAGAGGCTCGCACCGTTCCCCGCCACGTTGACGACGAAAAACCACAAGAACGGCGTCCCGGGGCGGATACGCCCGGAACGCCGTGCGCCTCCGATCTGCGGAGATGCCGTCACGATCCCTTACGGCTGCGGTGGCCGGGGTGCCTCTTCGCCAGCGGCGGGGACACCGGCACCGGTACCGGCACCCATAGCAGGTGCAGGGGCGATCTCCGGAGCAGGATCACCTTTAACGCGCGGACCCGCATCGGCGACAGGGCCTGCGGCCGGGCCGGGATCGGCATCGGACCGCGCATCGGGTCCGCCCTTCGGACCATCCTTCGGGCCGCCATCGGGACCGGGGCGCGGTCCATGGCCGTGATGCGGCGGCTTGCCGGCCGGGCCAAGCGCCTCGATCCTGCCATCCGGGTGGACGAGGAAGCTTGCATGCAGGAAGCCGTCATCGAAGCGGCCCTGAACGCTGATCTCCTCGTTGACCGTGACGAGCTTCCCGTCCTCGCCCGTCGGGCCGGTCTCGACCAGTGCGCGGCCACTGGCATCCTGAAGCACGAATTTGTTGCCGAAGATCTCGGCGACCTTGCCCTTGATGGTGACGAGATCGCCATCCGGCAGGGTGGAGATGGCGACAGGCGCCATCGGTGCCATCTCAACGCTGGGCTTGGCAAGCTTCATAGCACCCGCGCCGCCGGCGATGCCGAGGGCGAGAAGGGCGACGGAAGCAACGCCGGTGAGAGCCAGCCGCGACGAACGCCGGCGGTGCGGCGGTACCGCGCGGTCGGTTGCAACATGGGGGGCAGCCTGATCGGCGGTGGCTTTAATTTCTTCGTTCGACATCGTGTTCTCCTGTCGTGTTGACGAGACCCTTCTAGCAAGACCCTGCCACCGGCAGCCTGAACCTCGCGGTTCAGCTTGCGTTAAGCCGCAGCGCCCTATGTCCTCCTCCACGATCAGCGGGAAACGGGATGCCATGAGAGTTCTTCTTGTCGAGGACGATGCCGATCTCTCCCGGCGTATCGCCACCAGCCTGCGCACAGAGAGCTTCGTCGTGGATATCGCGACCAATGGCGAGGATGCGGAACATGCCGGCCTCACCGAGATCTTCGACGTCGCCGTGCTCGATCTCGGCCTTCCCCGCAAGGACGGCATCTCGGTGCTCAAAGCGTGGCGGAAAGCGGAGCGGACCTTTCCGGTCATGATCCTGACCGCGCGCGACGGATGGCCGGACAAGGTCGCGGGCTTCAAGGCGGGTGCCGACGACTTCATGACCAAACCGTTCAAAGTCGAGGAACTCGTGCTGCGCCTGCGCGCGCTCGTCCGCCGCGCCACAGGCCATGCGTCGTCGCTGATCACCTGCGGACCGCTCGTGTTCGACGCGCAACTCGGCACCTTCGAGTTGGAAGGCCTGCCGCTGAAGTTGACCGCGCTCGAATGGCGCGTGCTCTCTTGCCTCATCCTGCGCAGGGACGTGATCGTCGATCGTCGCGAACTGATCGAGCGGGTCTATGAGGGGGACACGGAGGTCGATTCCAATTCGATCGAGGTCATCATCGCCAGACTGCGCCGCAAGATCGGCGCGGAGCGGATCGAGACCGTTCGCGGTCGCGGCTACATGCTGACGGCCGCTCCATGAAGCTACCGACCCTCCCGTCGCGATCGACCATCTCCGCCCGGCTGCTGATTTTCTCGACGTTGTTCGTCACGGCAGCCCTGATCGTTGCCGCCGTCATTCTCTGGCTGATCGTCGCCGGCGTCGTGCGCGAACAGATCGACCAGCGACTCGACACCCAGATCGACGCGTTACGCGGCACGCTGGTTGTTCATCCGGATGGCTCGCTGGCGCTTGGTGCCTCCCTCGATGGACCGCCTTTCGATCGCATCGGCTCCGGCTGGTACTGGCAAGTGACGGGAGACGGCGCACCGATGACGTCGCGGTCCCTCGGAAGCCGCACGATCGACAGCCCGCCGCGCCCCATACCCGGTCGGCATCGCCCCGGAGCCGACGATCCGCAGAAGCGCGTGGAGGCTGCCGACGACGGGGGCATGGATCTGCATATCCGCACGGTCGAAGCCCGCATCGGCGACCGGACGCTCGAAATCTCGGCAACGGCACCACAGGCGGCCCTGAACGACCCCGCCCGGCGGGCGCTGTTCTGGCTCGTGCCGGCCATGGCGGTTCTCGGGGTCAGCCTCGTTCTGGGCACCCTGCTGCAGGTACGCTACGGCCTTCGCCCGTTGAAGACGCTCACACAGGATATTGCCGACGTTGCGGAAGGGTCGCGCGAGACGCTGCCGGATGTGAGCGCCGAGGAGTTGCGGCCGGTGGCGAACGAGATAAACCGGCTCGTTGCGGCGAACCTCCAGCGCCTTGCCGATACCCGCCTGCACTTCGCCAACCTCGCCCATGGCCTGAAAACCCCCGTGGCCAGCCTTTCGCTTGCGCTCGACGATCGCAACGATCCGGACGGGGAAATGCGCCGGCTGGTGGAGCGGATCGACGAGCGCATTCGCCATCACCTCGCGCGAGCCCGCAAGACGATGTCCGGCGCAGGCATGGGTGCCTCGACCACCCTCGCCGCCAGCCTAGCCGATCTCGTGCAGATCCTCTCCCGCATCCATGCCGAACGGGGACTGACCGTGACCTGCGTTGTCCCCGAAGATATACCCGTCGCGTGCGCGACCGACGATCTCGATGAAATCCTCGGCAACCTGATCGACAACGCCTGCAAGTGGGCGCGCACGTCCGTCGTCATCACGGCTGCTATCGAGGGCCGTATGGTCGTCATCGGCATCGAGGATGACGGGCCGGGGATCGCCGAGGACAGGATTGCCAACGCGTTTCTGCCCGGCATTCGCATGGACGAAACCGTTCACGGCGACGGGTTCGGGCTCACGATTGCGCGTGAGGTCGCCGAACTCTACGGCGGCGGCATTATCCTCGCGAACCGCCCGGAAGGAGGCCTGAAGGTCAGCCTCAGCCTGCCACGCGCCGTGGTCCGGCCCAGTGCTTTGACGCCGTGCGCGGGCCGTGTCGACGGCTGACGCGGGTGCGCGTGGAACTTCGCTCGCAACCGCTCGTTAAGGGGCATATCGAACCCAAGGAGTGATCATGGCAAATCAGAACGATATTTCCCCGGCTGTACGGTCTCTGCAGAACGAGCAGGGCGATCGCGAACGCCGCGGTATGGACAGCGATCTCGACAAGGCGCTTGAGGATACGTTCCCGGCCTCGGACCCGGTTTCCGTTTCCTCCACCACCGGTGACAACCGCAGCAGCCGTTCTTACCGCCGCCCGTCGGCGTCGTCCGATGTGAAGGGCTCGCTGGACGGGTATTTGGCGGATATCGAAGGCCGCATCCGCGAGAAGCCGCTTGCCGCAGCCGCCATCGTCGCGGGGCTTGCCTGGCTCTACGGTCGTACACGCTAAACCGTCTTTACGTAATATGCATTGAACAGGCAGGCTCACGCCTGCCTGTTTCGTTTCGCAATATCGTACGGTCCTGCAGGACCGGCGAAGCCAACGCGGTTTCGACCCTCTCTCTTCGCCTGATAGAGCGCGGCATCCGCTTCAGAGACCAGGCGATGAACGCTATCGAGCGGCCGCTCGGCCAAGTGGGAAACGCCGATACTCGTGGTCAACGAAATACGTCCCCCATTCTCGCTACGCACGTCGAGGGCCATGATCGCGGCACGCACGCGCTCGGCAAGACCGGCCAGAGCGGCATGATCCCGCCCTGACACAACGGCCACGAACTCCTCTCCGCCGTAGCGGCCGACGTGGAGCCCGTCCTTTTCTTCGAACAGCTGCAAGGCGGCAGCAACCGCCACGAGGCAGGCATCACCGGCATTGTGGCCGTAGGTGTCGTTGATCGCCTTGAAGTGATCGAGGTCGATCATCATCACACCGATATCCGGCCCGCCGGATTTCGCGGCCTGGAACGCGCCATCCAGCACGCCTTGCAACGAGCGGCGGTTGGCAAGGCCGGTCAGGCCATCACGGTCGGAGAGAATCTTGAGAAGGGTGTTCGTGCGCGAGAGATCGCTCGACAACGCGCCGTAGGCTTTCACCGCGCCAGCGATGGTCGCGAGTTCATGGAAAACCGGCGTCCGCGGGTCCGCGCCTTCGGAATTCCCGCTGCTGATGGCTTCGAGCCGCGCAATAGCCGCACCGATCGGCGCCATGACATGGCGGCTGACGACCCACAGCGTCACGACGAGGAACAGCACCGGCAGCGTGAGGATCAGCGTCCAGCCGAGCTTGACCTCGCGCGCGGCACTGCCGATGGTCGAGGCCATGCTGTCGGCCAGCGCCACCGCATCGGTTGCCAGCGTCTCGCTCAGGCGGTCGGCGGTGAGGATGGCACGCTGGTAGGCTTCCGCACTGGCCGCATCCGTATTTCTGATCTGCGTCTCGATCTCCGCCGTCATCTCGGCACCATCGGGATCGCGAAGCTTGCGGGAGGCTTCGCGCGTAGACACGATCACCTTGACGGAAGCCGCAATGTCGCGCGCGCCGTCGATCAGCGTCTGATTTTCGTCGAGCGTAAAGCTCTGGCAGAGGGTCTGCAACTGCAACTGGATCTGCCGCTCGATCTTGCGGTCATGCGCGAGGTAGACCGAGCGGATGAGCGACGCTGCCCGCTCGATCTTCAGTGCGTTCCTGTTTTGGGACAGGATGAGCGGTATCTGCTCTTCGCGAGCCGTCTGCGCGTCCCGTTCGATCCCGTTCAGGAACCGCACGGAATAGGTTGCCGCAATCCCCGCATAGAGGCAGACCAGCAGCAGGGCGACCCTGCCGACGATCCGCATCGATATGCCATGCCGGGGTTTGCGCAGAAAGGTCATGGATCAGTAAATGCTGAACGGGAAGTAGATGTCGTTGATCCGCTCGTAGCTGCCGTCGAGGCGGGTCTTCTTGATGGCCGCGTTTACTTGCTCCAACAATGCCGTATCGCTCTTGCGCGCCGTGACATGCGCCGTACTCTGAAGAAAGTCGTTGGTGACGGGATCGCCGATGAACTCGAAGGCCGACCCCTCGGCGCTTTCGAGGAAGCTCATCAGCTCGATCGCGTCGCCGAGCATCAGATCTGCCTTGCCCTGCTCGAGAAACGATTGCGCTTCGGGCTGATCCTTGCCGAAGACGAGCGTGCTCTTCGCATAGACCTTGGAAAGATATTGCGATTGCATCGTGCCATTGCCGGCCGTGATGCGCGCTCCCGCGAGACCCTCGGGGCTGATGTCCTGATACTTCTTCGCATCGCCGATAAACACGGCATGCGACCGGTAGTAGGGGTCGGAATAGGCGATGCGCTTTGCCCGCTCCTCGGTGAAAGCCATGCTGGAGACCATGAGGTCGTATTTGTTCTGCTCCAGCCCCTCGATGATCTCTGCCCAGGGCGTCACGACGAAGGTGCAGGTCCGCTGCATCTCCTTGCAGAGCGCCTTGGCAATATCGACGTCGAAGCCGGCCGGTTCGCCCTTCTCATTGACGAAGTTGAACGGCGGGTATGCCCCTTCGGTGCCGATCCGCAGGACCGGATCATCCGCCAGCGTCGGGCTGGCGGAGACAAGCGTCAGAAGGAGCGCTGCAAGCATGCGTCTGGATATCATGGTCGATCTCCGGTTTCGGAGCGCATGATGGCCGAGGGCTATTAACGGCGGGTCCAGAAGTTAGGTGAACCAATCCTTACGCTAGCCGATTTAAGCGAAATTCGATCGGTGCGCGCAGAAAAAGCGCCTGTCTAGCTATAGTCGATGCCTGTCGCGTGGGCCGCTTTGAGCATCCCCTTGTAGATGCCCTCTTCCGAGCCGGCGATAACGACGGCGCCGACGGCACGCTTGTAGAAACCGGTCGGTCCCGCGCCGCCGATGACGCCATATCCATAACCCTGGTCGGACATGGCCAGCAGCGTCTTCAGAAGCAGCGCGTGACCAATGCCCTTGCCGCGCATGGCCTCATCCACGCCAGTAGGGCCGAAGAAGCCGCGCGCGGTCGCGTCGTAGCAGGCAAAGCCGACGACCTCGCCTTGCCTGACGGCGACGAGCAGCGAGACCGGCTGGCGCATCATCGCCACGGTGGCCTCGCTGACCCAGCCCTGCCCGAAGCGCGGGCCGATCCAGGCCGCGATCGTGTGCAGCTCCGGCGGCAGGGCGCGGCGGATGACCACGTCCTCCTGCGCTACCTTTTCGTCAAGTGCCGCATCCGGCTTGAGGTCGTAGAGGTTGACGAGCATGTCCATGGCAGAAGTCCCTATCCCTTGACCGCGCCGGCGGTGAGACCGGCCACGATGCGCCGCTGGAAGATCAGAACGACGATGATCAGCGGCAATGTAACGGTGACCGAAGCGGCCATGATCTGGCCGAACGGATATTCATAGCGCGTCGTGCCCCCGATGAGGCCGATCGCGACCGGAACGGTTTTGTTCTCGTCCGTCAGCATGAAGGTGAGCGCGAAGAGAAATTCGTTCCAGGCGAGAATGAAGGCGAGAATGCCGGTGCTGGCAAGGGAAGGCCCCATAAGCGGCAGCAAAACCCGTGTGAGAATCCGGAAATGCGAGCACCCGTCGATCAGCGCCGCCTCTTCCAGTTCCCGCGGAAACTCGCGAATGAAGGTCGTGAGAATCCAGGTGGTGAACGGCACGGTGGACAGCAGGTAGGTGACGATGAGCGCGCTCGGGCGATTGTAGAGGCCGAGCGCGTTGATGAGCTCGAACATGCCGGAGAGGACCGCGACTTGCGGAAAGATCGAGATCATCAGGATCGCCATCAGCACGACCCGCTTCTGGGGAAACTCCAGACGTCCAAGCGCGTAGGCCGAGACGATGCCGAGCGCCAGCGACACGACGGTCGTGCCCGTTGCCACGAAGACCGAATTGAGCAGCGAACCCATGAAGACCGGATTGTCGAAAAGTTGCCGGTAGTAGCTGAAGTTCAGCGCCGGCAGGAAGGCCGTCGTGTAAAGTTCCGCCCCCTGCTTGGTGGAGGAGACGATCGCCCAGTAATAGGGAAACAGCGTGTAGGCGAGCACGAGGAGGATAAGCACGCCGAGAGCGCCCTTGCGGACCCGGCGACGCAGCCGGTAATGCGCCGATGACCGACGCGTGATGCGAACGGGTGAGGATGTGGAGGCACCTATAGCCATGATCATTCTCCCGCCGAACGATCGAGACGCAGCGCGCCGATGAGGATGATCGCGACCAAGGCGACCAGCAGGAACACCCAGGTGGAGGCAGCCGAGCCGACGCCCAGTTCCTGAAAGCTGATCAGCCGGTCTCGCGCATAGATCGATACCGTCATGACGTTCTGGTTGCTGGCGGCGAGCACATAGGCCAGGTCGAACATGCGGATCGCATCGAGCGACCGGAAGAGCACGGCAACGCCGATGGCCGGTTTCAGCAAGGGCAGCGTGATCGACCAGAACCGCTTCCATGCGGGAATGCCGTCGACTTCGGCTGCTTCCATCATCTCGCCGGGAATGGTCTGGAGGCCGGCAAGGATCAGGAGCACCATAAACGGCGTCGTCATCCAGACATCGATGAAGATCACGACGCCCATGATCAGCGAACTGCTGGCCGTCCAGGCGATGCCGTGGTCGATGAGCCCGAGGCAGATGAGGATGCGGTTGAACACGCCGAACTGGTCGTTCAGCATCCACTCCCAGATCTTGGTGGCGACGACGACGGGGATCGCCCAGGGAACGAGGATCGCCGCACGCAGCAACCCGCGCCCGGGGATCGCCTCGTTCAGCAGCAGCGCGATGCCGAGGCCGAGCAGCGTCTCGATCGCCACGGAGATGACGGCAAAGGTCAGCGTATTGCGCACCGCCGACCACCAGGCGGGATCGTTGATGACCTCGATGAAATTCGAGATGCCGACCATGCCGTACACGGTGGGATCATCAAGATAGGCATCCGTGAAGCTGAAGAAGAACGTGCGACCGAGCGGCCATACCGCGACCATCAGCATGACGACAACCAGCGGCGTCAGGAACAGCCACGCCGTCCTGTGCTCCCGGCGGGCGAGCTTAGCGCTCATGGAGCAGCCTCCCCTCGGCCGGAACAGCTTCGGACACCGTGCTCGAAGACCGGTGGGCGATCCGCTTGCCCTCGCCATCGAAGACGAAGATATCGGTATCCGCAAAGGAAAGCCCGACCGGCTGGTTGCGCCGCTCGGCGGGGGGACGCCCGGCAACGCGTACGACCCAGATCGTTTCGTCGGACAGGCGGATATAAGCGAAGTGCTCGTGACCGAGGTCCTCGACGCGCTCCAGAATGCCGCCCATCCGGCCAGCGCCGGCAGCGACGATCGACAGCGCTTCGGGCCGAACACCGATGGACGCGGGCTGGTTGCCATCGGCCAGAAGGCCGGACGGCAAGGCGAAGCCGTTTGTCCCGGAGCCTGCTGCCAGGTTGGCGAAGTTCATCCGGGGACTGCCGATGAAGCCCGCGACGAAACGATTGACCGGTGATTGGTAGAGTTCCAGCGGTGTACCGACCTGCTCGATGGTGCCCTGATTGAGCACGACGATCCGGTCGGCCAGCGTCATGGCCTCGGCCTGATCGTGGGTCACGTAGACCATGGTGGTCTTGATGTCCTCGTGCAGGCGCGCGATTTCGATGCGCATTTCCATGCGCAAGTCGGAATCGAGGTTCGACAGCGGCTCATCGAAGAGGAATATTTCCGGCTCGCGCACGAGCGCCCGACCGATCGCCACGCGCTGGCGCTGACCGCCCGAGAGTTCGCGCGGGCGCCGCGCGAGGAGATGATCGACCTTCAGCATCCGGGCGACCGTCTCGACCTTGCGGCGGATCGCGTCCTTGCCGAGGCGCATGGTCTCCAGCGCAAAGCCGATGTTCCGCTCGACGCTCATATGGGGATAGAGCGCATAGGACTGGAAGACGAAGGCGACGCCACGCTTCGACGCCGGCACATCCGTCACCTCCTCGCCATCGATGAGCACCTGCCCGCTGGAGGCGGGAACGAGACCGGCGACGATACGCAGCAGCGTCGATTTTCCGCAGCCCGACGGGCCGACGAACACCACGAACTCGCCATCCGCGATGTCGAGATCGACTCCCCGGATGACGGTGTGCGTGCCGTACGCTTTGGTGACGGAAGAAAGAGCGATGGATGCCATAGCAGATCCGATCAGGAAGACAAATGAACGCCGCCGCGCCTGCGCTGCTGCAGGCTCGTGGTCATGCGGGAAGGTGGAGACGAGACACGGGAGAGTTCAAAGCCACATCGCGCCTCCGTTCCCGACCCCTTAAGGGACGGAAACGGAGGACAGCCTTGGGAGGGCTCAGCGACTTTCTTTCAGCTTCTCCAGCCGGGCGGCCAGATCCTTGAGGCCGCTCTCGACCTCCTTGCCGCCGGACAGCATATCGTGGACGCTGCGATAAAACGCCTGCGACACACGGTTATAGCTGGTGCCGGTATAGCCGGACGGGCGACTGGCGCTGTCGGCAAAGGCCTGCTGGTTGTCCTTGAGGAAGGGGATCTTCTTGAGGACGTCGGGATCGGTATAGAGCGCCGTGATGGACGGGTTGAAGGCGGCATCGACGGCGCGCATCTTCTGCATCTCGGGACCCGTGATGAAATCGACGAAATTCGCCGCGATATCGGGCTTCGTCGAAAACTTGGAGACGCCGTAATACATCGGGCCGAGGCAACCGGACGACTTTTCGCCGGCCTTGCCGACCGGAAGCGGCATCATGCCGACCTTGTCGATCACGGCGCTGCCCTTGGTCTGCGACGTTCCCCAGACATAGGGCCAGTTGCGGTGGAAGACGGCATTGCCGGATTCGAAAACGGCGCGCGAGGCTTCCTCGTCGTAGTTGAGCACACCTTCGGGGCTGATCGTGCCGATCCAGCTTTTCGCGAGCGTGAGCGCGCCGGCGGCCGCGGGATTGTCGATCGTCACCTTGCCGTCGTCGGAGATGATGGTGCCGCCGCCGCTGGAGCTGATCAGCTCGAGCGCGTCGCAGGTCAGCCCTTCGAAGCTCTTGGCCTGCCAGGCATAGCCCCACATGTCGGACTTGCCGTCGGCGCGTTCCTTGTCCTGGATCTCCTTGGCGGTCGCTGTCAGCTCTTCCCAGGTCTTGGGTGCGGGCTTGCCATATTTCTCGAGAAGATCCTTCCGGTAGAACATCAGGCCGACGTCCATATAGGCGGGCATGGCCACCAGCTTGCCGTCGAGCTTGGCGGCGTTCAGCGTGGAAGCGAAATGCTGATCCTGGTCGGCCTTGGGCACGAGGGTGGAGATGTCGAGCAGGTTATTCTTGAACATGCCAAGCCAGATGACGTCGAGGAAGAGAACGTCGACATCGGTGGACTTCGCGGCGAGAAGCTGCTGGTAGAGCGGGATCGCATCATCCAGAAGTGCCGGCATCTTGTTGATCTTCGCCTCGTTCCCGGTCTTCTCCTTCCAGGCGGCGGCAGCCTTGGTGCAGAGCTCGAACTCGGTCGATGCGCAGAAGACCGATACGGTTTCGGCGTGTGCCGCGCCGGCGCCCAAAAGCGCGAGAAGCGGAAGGCTGAAGGCAAGCTTTCGATTGAACATGACGGTCGTTCCCCTGTTCGATTTTTTTCTCTGACGGCGTCTTCGTTTTATTTTTGTCGGCCGCTGAGAAGGATTGGACTGGATATGACCAGTTATGTCAATCGCCCTTCAATTTTATATTTCAGGCTTATGACAAGATCTGTAATGATGGCGCGAGCAGGAAGGGAATCCGGTTGGGCGACGGTGCGGCAGCAGACATCTTGATGGACGGGAACCGCAGCGCGCCAGCCGATGCGCCGCTCGCCGCCATGGTGCGCCATGACGATCCGCGGCCGCTTCACCAACAGGTGAAAGAGGCGCTGTTGCGCGCCATCGAGGACGGCCGCCTGCCCCACAACGGCAAACTGCCCTCCGAGCGCAAGCTCGTCGAATCCTTCGGCGTCAGCCGGATTACGGTGCGCCACGCGATCCAGGATCTGATCCGCCAGGGCATGGTCAAAAGCCATCCGGGCAAGGGCCTGTACGTGACGCTACGCCCGCTCGGCTACGAGCTGCAGGTGCTGGAGAGTTTTACGGCGACTGCCCTCTCCACCAACCGGCAGCCCGGCAGCATGCTGGTGGAGGTGCAGGCCTACAAACCGGCCGCCGAGATCACGCGCCCGCTGTTTCTGCCGGAGGGTGCGGAAGTGGTGATTCTCAAGCGTATCCGGACGATCGATGGTGTGCCGGTCGCGATCCAGACCGACTGGCTGCCGGCAGTGCAGGTGCCGGGATTGGCCGATCTCGACTGGACCGGCGCCAACCGCTCGCTCTATGCCGAACTGCGCGACCGCTATCATATCCAGCCCGGACGAGGCCACACGACGCTCAGCGCCCGCATCGCCACGCCGTGGGAGGCCGAACGTCTGGAACTGACGAACCCGGCCGCCGTGCTCACCGTCGACCAGATCGTGTTCGATCGCCGCAACCGGCCGATCAACATGACGACGCTGATCCACCATCCCGAGCGATATCCGCTGACGCTGACGCAATCGTAGCCCATATTCCAGGGGTCGCTCCGGCGCGCGAACTGCGTTAGAAGCCGGCCGTTGCACCGGAACCGATCGTGGAAACCACTCTCTATCTGCCCGTAAAGACATTTCTGGAAAGCTTCGGCTTCGACGTGAAAGGCGAGGTTGCAAGTTGCGATCTCGTCGGCATTCGCGCGGGCGAGCCGGACATTGTCGTCGTCTGCGAGCTGAAGCTGACCTTCAATCTGGAACTGATCCTGCAGGCCGTGGACCGGGCGACCCTCTGCGACGAGGTCTGGATTGCCGCGCGGGTGTCCGTGAAGGGGCGCGGGCGGGAGGCGGACAAGCGCTATCGCGATCTCTGCCGCAGGCTGGGCATCGGCATGCTCGGCGTCGCGGATACCGGCGCCGTCAGCGTCATCGTCAGCGCCGTCTCGCCCATGCCGCGCACCAACACGAAGCGTCGGGCGAGACTGGTCAAGGAACATCGCGCTCGCCACGGCGACCCGACCGCCGGAGGCGGCGCGCGGGCACCGATCATGACTGCCTACCGCCAGCAGGCGCTTCTCTGCGCCGCCGCGATCCGGGCCGGCCGGGTGCGGCCAGTCGAGATGCGACCGAAGGCACCGAAAGCGGCCGCGATCTTGCAGGACAATGTCTATGGCTGGTTCGAGCGCGTCGAGCGGGGGGTCTACCGCCTGACCGAAAGTGGCAACAAGGCACTGGAGCGCTGGCCGCAGATCGAGGATACGGCGGAGGGATGAAGACCGTTTCAGACCCGCCGAAAACTGTCATAAATCGGTGATAGACGAGCAGCGACGGGAAAGGGAGAGACCATGACGACCATCCGCACGATCGACCAGCTTGCCGAGATCTATGACGGCGTTTCGGAAGCGTCCACCGCCAAAGTGACCTCGTCCCTGACGCCGGGATACCGCGCGATGATCGAGGCATCGCCGTTTCTGGCCCTTGCCACCGTCGGGCCGGATGGCATGGACTGCTCACCACGCGGCGATGCGGAACGCGTCGTCCGGGTGCGCGACGACAAGACCGTGCTCCTGCCGGATTGGCGTGGCAACAACCGCATCGATTCGCTGAGGAACATCGTTCGCGACCCGCGCGTCGCCCTCATGCTGCTCGTCCCCGGCTCCAATACGACCATGCGAATCAATGGCGCGGCCACCGTCTCGATCGATCCCGACCTGCTCGAAAGCTTCGAGATGGACGGCAAGCACCCGCGTAGCGTCATCGTGGTCGAGGTCCACGAGGTCTATTTCCAGTGTGCCCGCGCGCTGATCCGCTCCGAACTCTGGAACCCCGCTCGCTTTCAGGACCCGGCCACCCTGCCGACCGCCGGGCAATTGCTGAAAGAAGCAAAGGCGAGCTTCGATCAGGAAACCTACGATCGCGAATGGGCGGCACGCGCCGCCCGGACAATGTGGTAGCGCGTCTCAGAGCGAGCGCGTGATGCCGCCATCCACGCGGATGCTCTGTCCGGTGATGTAGCCGGCACCCTGCGAGGCGAGAAACGAGACGGTTGCCGCGATCTCTTCGCTTTTGCCATAGCGGCCCATGGGAACGCGGTCGCGAAACGCCTCCTTCTCCGGCAGGCTGTCGATGAAGCCGGGGAGGACGTTGTTCATCCGCACGTTGTCGGCGGCGAACTGGTCCGCGAAAAGCTTGGTATAGGCGGCAAGCCCTGCGCGGAAGACCGACGAGGTCGGGAAGACCGGATCGGGCTCGACGGCGCTGAAGCTCGAAATGTTGATGATGACGCCGGATTTCTGCGCGCGCATGATCGGCGCGACCAGACGCACCGGGCGCACGACGTTCATGAAATAGACGTCCATGCCCCGCACCCAGTCCTCGTCGGTGATATCGGCAACGGGCGCGCGCGGACCGTGGCCGGCGCTGTTGACGAGAACATCGATGCGGCCCCAGCGCTCCATGGTCCGATCGACCAGTGTCTTGAGATCCTCGTTCGACTGGTTGGAGCCGGTCACGCCCAGACCGCCGAGCTCTTCGGCCAGCGCCTCGCCCTTGCCGGAGGAGGAGAGAATCGCGACCTTGAAGCCGTCTGCGGCCAGCCTTCGGGCAGCGTCCGCGCCCATGCCGCTTCCGCCTGCGGTGATGATGGCGATCCTGTCGGTCATGGCGTGCCTTTCACATGCTGGATGGTTTCGGAATGTATGCCACTGGATATCGCCCGGGCGAAGCGGTTTTTGCCGGCGATGGGCGTCGTGCCGACATGCGAACGGCGGCATCGCTGCCGCCGTTCGTTTTGTGACGAGCGGTTCAGGCCGTCTGCAGGCGGGTCCGTCCGGCAAAGACGATGACGACCACGCCGAGAAGGGCGGAGATACTGGTGAACCCGAAGACCGCAGCCGCGCCTTGGGTATCGACAAGCAGCCCGCCGAGCACGGCGCCGCTCGAAATCGCGATCTGGAACGTGCTGAGCATCAGCGCGCCCGCACTTTCAGCCTCGTCGCCGGCAGCGCGCGTCACATAGCTCTGTACGCTGACAGGGAGGGCGCCGAAGGCAAAGCCCCAGAGAGCGGTGGTCACGGCGGCGATCGCCGGAGAGGCTCCGAGGAGCGCGAGAACCAGCGCTGTCGCGGCGACGCCACCGGCAGCAAGTGCGATCGAGAGCGAGGTGTTGCGTTCCGAGACGAAGCCACCGAAGATATTGCCGAGGAAGCCGCCGATGCCATAGGCGAGTAGGATCGCCGAGAGGGCCTCCACACCGAAGCCGGGAACGGTCTCAAGATAATAGCGAATGAAGGTGAACCCGGCGAAGTGCCCGGCGACGACGAGAAGCACCGTTAGCAGACCGACGCGAATGGCCGGCCGGCGCAGGACGCCGAGCAGCGTCGAAAGCCCGGCCGCACCCTTTGACGGCATGACGGGAAGGCTTGTGGCCTGCATGATGAAGGCGACGAGGCCGAGTGCGGCGGAGATGCCGAAGGCCGTGCGCCAGCCATAGGCCTCGCCGATCCAGGCGCCGAGGGGCGCCGCACACACGGTGGCAAGTGAGACGCCCGTCATAATGATCGCCATGGCGCGCGGCATGAGCCGACCGGGAAAAAGGCGCATGGCGAGCGCCAGCGACATGGCCCAGAAGCCACCGAGACCGATACCGAGCAGAGCGCGGGACACAAGCAGCATCGGAAGACCGCTGGCAAATGCCGCCATGAGGCTCGACACGATGAGAAGGGCGGTCAGCACCAGAAGCGTCGCACGACGGTCCCATCGGCTGGTTCCGATCACGACGGCCGGGCCGGCAATCGCCCCGACGATCGCCGTCATCGTCACGGATTGTCCGGCGGCGCCGACGCTGACGCCCAGATCCTGCGACATAGGCGTCAGCAGGCTCGCCGGCAGGAATTCGGCCGTCACCAGCGCGAAGACACCGAGAGACAGCGAGGCGACGCCGGACCAGGCCGCCGTTTTGACGTCGTCGGTTCCCGGCACATATTGTACGTCATCATCGACAAGTGCGTTCATTAGCATGTTCTCCAAGAGGATGTGCCCCTATGGTTAGGCGCGACAGGCTGGAGAATCTATGCTATAAAATCCATATCACATGACCATTCGTCCAAAATTGGGAGCCCGTGCCGTGAACGATCCACTGACGGAAATGCTTAAAGGGCTGCGCTTGGATGGCGTGGATTACAGCCGCTGTCAGCCGACGGCCCCATGGGCGACGGCCTTCCCGAAACAGGATGCCGCGCAGTTCCACTTCCTCGCAGCGGGCTCCGCCTTCTTCCAGGGACCTACCGGCGCGTGGAGCGAGCTTTATCCCGGCGACGCCCTGCTTCTGCCCCGCGGCGATGCCCACATCATCGCCAGCGCGCCCGATGTGCCGGCCACCCCGCTCGCCGCCCTGCCCCGCAAGCCGCTCTGCGATGGCATCGTCGAACTGGAATGCCGGGGCTCCAACAGCGGCAACGTGCTGTTCTTTGCCCTGATGCGCTTCAATGTCGATACGCTCCATCCGCTGCTGCAACTGATGCCGGACGTGATGCGGGCCAGCGACCTCGCCGCCAGCGAGCCCTCCATCCGCCCGCTGCTCGATGCCATGCAGCGCGAGGTCGAGATGAACCGCGTCGGTGCCGGCGGCATCCTCTCGCGTCTCGCCGACGTGCTGACGGCAACGCTGATCCGCACCTGGGTGGAGCATGGATGCGGCGACTCCACCGGCTGGCTGGCCGCCTTGCGCAACCCCGAAATCGGCCGCGTGCTGGCGGCGATCCACCTCGATCCCGCCCACGAATGGAGCGTTGACGAACTCGCCCGACACATGGGCGCCTCACGCTCGGGCTTCGCCCAGCGCTTTGCGGAAGTGGTCGGCGAAACGCCCGCCCGCTACGTCGCCCGCATGCGCATGCACCAAGCCCACCAGTGGCTCGGCGAAGGCCAGAGGGTCGCAGCCGTGGCGGAGCGGCTCGGCTACGAGTCCGAGGCATCCTTCAGCCGCGCCTTCAAGCGCATCACCGGCAGCCCGCCAAGCCACGTGCGGGATGGTGCAAAACGCCAGCCGCGGGCGTCCGCAACGGATAGGCTCGGAGTTCCGCAAGGGGCTTGAGCGCCTTGGGGATGCAGGGCGCAGGCATTCTCATCCCGTTAATCGCCCAACCGCGCAACCACGGTCTCTGCACACAGCGCCAGCGAAACCGCACCGGCATCGCGATGGCCGATGCTGCGTTCAGCGAGCGGGCGCGCGCGACCAAGGCGGGGCGTGAGGGCGCGCGTCTCTTCAGCGGCCGTGTTCGCGGCGGCGGCGGCACGGGTCCAGGCCGTCTTCAACGATCCCGTTTCCGCAAACGCCGTCTCCAATATCTCAACGAAGGGCATCAGCGCATCGACCAGCGTCTTGTCGCCGACCTTGGCGCCTCCAAGCCGCGTGACGCCGTTGAGAGCGAGGCGCGCGCCGGTCACGACGGCGGCGTCATCGAGCATGTCGATGTCTGAAAGCGCCGTGCTCCAGGCCCGGAGCAGCACGCCCCAGATCACGCCCGAGGTGCCGCCGGCCCGGTCCGCCCACGCATCGGCTGCCGCGGCGAGGACGCTTCGTGCACCGGCACCCGCCGTGACGGCGACATCAGCCGCCGCTCGGGCGGCCGTCGCGCCGCGGGTCATGCCCTGTCCGTGATCGCCGTCGCCCGCCTGCGCGTCGATCCGACCAAGTTCGGCCTCCGCCTCGTGGAGCACCTCGGCAAGCTTGGTGATGATGCCGGCGATGCAGCGGCCGGTCTCGCGTGAGGCGGCGGACGCCGCGGGAAAGGTCGGTGTTTCCTCCGTCTCCTCAGGAATCGGCTCTGCAAGGGCAGTTTCCTCGCGCCGGACCAGCACAGCCGTTTCGCAAGGGGCGCACCAGAGGCGCTCGAGATCCTTGTCCAGCCAAAGCAGGCTGAGCGAGCAGCCGCGCATGTCGAGGCTCGTCACGAACTCGCCGACCTCGGGACGCACAACCTCCAAGCCCGCTGCGGCCAACCGCGCCGCGACCTGCGGCCAGAGGACGAAGAGTTCTTCGTATTTGGTGGCGCCGAGGCCGTTGAGGACCACGGCAACCTGCGTGCAATCGACGGGGCGCTCCGCCAGCAGACGGTGCGTCAGAAGATCGGCAAGCGCCGCTGCCGGAAGGATCGCGGTCTCGCTGATCCCCGGCTCGCCGTGAATGCCAAGCCCAAGTGCCATCTGACCCTTGGGTACCGTGAACAGCGGCTCGGACGACCCAGGCAGGGTGCAGCCGCCGAACGCGACCCCGAAGGAGACCGTGCGGGCATTCGCATGCTTTGCCACGGCCTCGACATCATCCAGCGACCGGCCCTCCTCTGCGGCCGCACCGGCGATCTTGAAGACGATGAGGTCGCCTGCGATACCCCGGCGGCTCAGATGATCATCGGCCGGCCCGCTCGCGACGTCATCCGTGACCGGAAGCACGCGGACATCGAGACCTTCTGCCCGCAGCCGCTCGGCCGCAGCGCCGAAATTCAGCACGTCGCCGGCATAGTTGCCGTAGCCGAGGAGGACGCCGCCGCCCCGATCCGCCAGCCGGCAGACCCGCGCGACAGCGGCCGTCGAGGGCGACGCGAAGACATCGCCGGCCACAGCGGCATCCGCAAGACCGGGACCGACATATCCGGCAAAGGCCGGATAATGCCCCGACCCACCACCGACGACGACCGCGACCTTACCTTCGACCCGCAGCGTGGACCTGACGACACCCCCCTTCACCGCGCGCACGAAGCGACCATAGACGGCGGCGTAGCCTTTCAGCGCGCTTGCCGCGAAGTCTTCCGGTTCGTCGTAGATCGTCGTCATGTGCATCGTCTCCTCAGCGAAACTGCGTCACGAACTGATCGTGAATACTGCCAATCGCCGGCGCACGCGATACCGATTGGGCGCATTCGTACGAGTCTTTGCCTTCATCTGCGACCGCAGGGTCAAATTAAGGCGGCAGACGCGTTTGAATCGAAAAAATGATCAAGCTGTCGTGATTGTTCGCAAATAGTGAACAGTATGTCTGCATTTGGCCGGGTTCTTTTGTAAGCAATGATATGCTTTGACACGGTAGGACATCGGAGAAGCCCGCGTGAAGCACAACAGTTCGACGGCTTATGGAAGCGTATCTCGCTTCTTCCATTGGGCGACTGCCGTCGTCATCAGCCTCAACATCGCAATGGGCTTTATCGCGCATCGATCGTCGATGGAGGCGGTCGACGCGAAGGTTCTCTACTTCTCGATCCACAAGACCCTTGGTGTTCTCGCTTTCACACTGGCGCTCGCCCGTATCTGTTGGACGCTTTTCCAGCCGCATCCCGCTCCCGTCCACCCGCAGCGGCGCCTTGAAGTTTTCGTCGCCGCCGTGGTTCACTGGATGCTGTACGGTTCGATGCTTCTGGTTCCGCTGACGGGCTGGATCGAGCATGCCGCGACCTCTGGATATGCGCCGATCCTCTGGCCGTTCGGTCAGGATCTGCCGCTGGTGCCGAAGTCGGATGAACTGGCGCAGCGCATGGCGGCGACACATCAGCTTCTGGCCTGGACGCTCTGTCTGGCCGTCGGGCTGCACGTGGCAGGCGCTTTGAAGCATGCCTTGATCGACCGCGACGGCGTTCTCCAGCGGATGACGCGCGGGAAGAGCGCCGGAACGGAATCCGGGCGTGCCGGTTGGACGTCTGCCGTGGCCTTCGGTCTTGCGGCGGTGGCTTTCGCGGGCGTGGTATTCGCCTCGCAGATCGGCCTTCGCGCCGCATCGGCCCCTGCAGCCTCCCTTCAGGCTGCAACATCCGAATGGAAGGTGACCGAGGGCACGCTCGGCTTCAAGGTCAAGCAGATGGGAACGCCGGTTTCGGGCTCATTCTCGGACTGGACGGCCTCCATCGCCTTCGATGAGGCAACCGGAACGGGCAATGTCAAAGCCGTCATCAATCTCTCAAGCGTCACGCTGGGCAGCGTGAGCGACCAGGTGAAGGGTGCTGGCTTCCTGGATACGGCCCAATATCCGCAGGCGTTATTCACCGCCAAGATTCAAACGGAGGGCAAGAACTTCCTTGCGGTTGGAACCTTAAATCTCAAGGGCATAGAGCTGCCAGTCCGACTGCCGTTCACGATGACCATCAAGGATGGTGTCGCCGACATGGCGGGCCAGACGGTGCTGGATCGACGGGATTTCAAAGTCGGCGAAAGTTACGCCGACGAGAAGACGGTCGGCTTTCCGGTCGAGGTCGATATCTCCCTGCGGGCAAAGCGATGAGGCACCGCCTCGCAATTCCATTTCCGTCTGCATTCCGCAGGCGGCATGAACGAAGGATAAGATCATGATCTCCAGAACCAAGTTTGCTGTCTTCGCGTCGGCAATGCTTCTTGCAGGTGCTGCCCATGCAGAGCCTAAGGCCTACACGTTCGATTCCGGCCACAGCCAGGTCGTCTTCTCCTACCAGCACCTGGGCTTCTCAACGACGAGCGGAATGTTCAGCGGCATCACGGGCACCATCAACTTCGATGAAGCCAAGCCAGAGACCTCGACCGTCTCGGTCGAATTCCCGATCTCGTCGCTCCAGACCGGCGACGCCGGACGCGACAAGCACTTCCAGTCGGCTGACTTCTTCGGCGGCGAAGGCAAGGCGCCGAATGTGAGCTTCAAGTCGACCTCGATCAAGGTGACAGGCGAGAAGACCGCGCTGATCACCGGCGACCTGACGCTGAACGGCGTCACCAAGCCGGTCGTCCTCGATACCGTCCTCAATCAGCAGGGCCAGCATCCGATGGAAAACAAGCCGTGGATCGGCTTCAATGCGACCGCTACGGTCAAGCGCACCGACTTCAATCTCGGAATGTTCGCCCCGGCGGTCTCCGACGACGTCGTCGTTCGCATCTCCGTCGAGGCAAGCGCAGCGAAGTAAAAAACAGAAATAGCGCAGACCTCTTGGTCTGCGCCATTTCTAGCCTCGGAACGTTTTCGGCGCCGTTTTAAACCTTAACGGCAAATGCGGCGCGGGCCGGAGTTGGGCTGATACGTGTTATCCGACGCACGGTAGGAACGGTAGCGCGCCGCACAGCTGCTGCGGTTCTGCGAGGCGATCGCGCCGCCGATGATGGCGCCGGCGGCAAGACCACCGATAATCGCGCCATTGTTGCTGTGACGACGGTCATACCGGCGGCCATCGCGATTACGATCGCGACGGTCATAGCGACGATGGTCGCTGTAGCGGTCGCGACGATCGTAGCGGCCGTTGTAACGATCGCTTTTACGCTGGTTGTGCCGGCGAATAATTCGTTTGTCTTCCCGATACTGAACCTGCTGAACGTCCGTCGTGCCTGTGGATACGGAGCCTGCCGATATCGTGACGGGCCGCGCCGGGAAAGCCTGCGCCGGCACAAAGCTGGTCAGTGCGGTGACGAGGGAAATCAGGATAATCGCGAGTTTTTTCATCATGCCTTTTCCATTGGTTATGGATTGGACATAGTGCGTCAGTAGCGCGCGATAAGGCGCATGGCAGCAATCACCCGCGGAACATCATACTGCGGCGTCGGCCATAATACGCCCGGCAATGCGTTATAGCCTCCGTCCGACTGCAACAAAGCGGGATAAGGACTTGAGGATTTCGATGAAGACGTTTCTGCTTCGCTCGGCTGCGGCCGTCATCGCGGTCTTTGCGGCGTCCACGACGTCCGCACAGGCCCAGGGTTTCGGTCCCATAGCGAACTTCATGGTGATGGATGTGTGCACGGGACCCGATGGACACCCGGTCGCCGGCGTCCCCGGAGACAAAGGCTGTCAGCGGCACCGGGATATCACACCGGGAGAAACCCCGCCTTACACCCTTCAGAATTTCCCTGCGCCCACATCCGGCTGTGCGGCGGGACCCGTGTCGAAGATCAATGTTCCGGTCTCCCGCTTCACCGAAACGCGGATCGTCAGCTCCACCCTTCGCCAGACACCCTGCAGCAAAGCGGCCCCTGATGACGATGACGACCTTGAGCGGAACGGTGCGTCGATCCAGTGGCACGACGACGGGTATGGCTTCATCATGGGCAGTTACAGCCCGGTTTCCCTGTCCTCCTTCGAAAGTGATCTCTGCGCCGCAAACAAGGACAACTCCCAGCGCTTCTTTCGCGGCTGGGTCATCGGCCCGGCTGACGTCCCCGCGCTTGGCGCAACGGGGTACGGTGTGTTCCAGACGAAGCTCCAGAAAGGCGCGGCCTCTGCGAATATGGGCGCATGCGCGCTCCGCTATTCCCGCGCCCTGACCACGTGGACTGTCGATAAGATCACCTACACATCCGGTCGCGATCTTGTCTCGGTGGTATCCAGTCATTACTCCCGCGGCGCTTCGGACGGACAGAGCCCGGGCGAGGCGATGCAGATGGAGCAGACGTTCTGGACACGGGAATTCGGACTGTCGCGCTGGGAAAAATGGGCCAGGGAGGACTGGGTTCACCCCCGTTCCGACAAATCCGCGTTGGATCTCGCAGCACAGCTCGCCGCAGCCGGCAGGTGCAGCCCGCCTGTTCATTCACCGATCACGTTCACGCCGGAAATGCAGATTGGCGGCACGGATCACGGAGCGGATATCTACAGCCGGATCATCAGCAATCCCGTCACAGGCGAACAGCATAAATGGGTGATGACGCTTTGCGAGGACTATACCAATATCTCGCCACTGGCTGACGGGGCTAAGGTGCTGAGCCGTGTTTCGACACTCGCCGACGACGGCTATTGGGAATAGGCATCGTTAACATTGCGCCATCGACGAGGAATGGACGCTTTCTCATCGTCCAGACCTCCGGCGGGACGGCATCGTCATCGCGATGACGCTCGCCACCACGAAGACGAGGCCCAGCAAGGCGTTCGGGTTGGGCGTTTCGCCGAGAAACAGTACCCCGATGCCGACGCCGATCGGGACGCGCAGATAGGCCTGCGCCGTGGTGCCGACCGAGCCCAGCCTCTGCAGCAGGGTGAAATAGAGAACGAAGGCAAGCGCCGTCGAGAAAATGGACAAGGCGAGGAGCGCTGCGAGCGACGATATGGCAGGCGCAAGCGTCCAGGGCTGATCGACGAGAAGACTGACGGGCAGCAGGATCACGCCGCCCCAGATGAGGGAGCCCGCCGCCGGCATCATCGGGTCGAGATCCCGAAAGGTCCGGCCGAAGGTCACGGCTCCGCCATAGGCGACAGCCGCGAGAATGATGGCGAGCTGCGCAATGACGCCGGTGCCAAACCCTGCAAGAACGGACGGGCCGACCACGAGGCAGATGCCGAGAAGCCCGAAGGCGACGCCGAACAACTTCGGGGCCGTGACCGCTTCATGACGCGTTATGAGGACGTTGATCAAGAAGGCGAAGACGGGCGTCAGCGAATTCAGGATGACAGCCAGTCCTGCATCGACATGCTGCTCTCCCCAGGCAATCAAAGTGAAGGGTAGCACGGAGTTCAGGACGGCCTGGATGACGAAACGGCGCGTATTGCGGCGATCCCTCGGCAGCTTCAGCCCGCGCAGACGAAGCACGAGCAGAAGCAGACTGCCGGCAATGATCGTCCGTGCAGCGATCAGCGTGATGGGCGGGATCGTGGCAACGCCGATCTTGATGAAGGTATAGGACGCCCCCCAGAGGGTGGCGAGAGCCAGGAGCATTAGAAGGCTTATGGCAAGGCGGGGCGGTTGTTCGGGCATGTCCGGTCCAGGTCGTTGATGTCGATGTGGCAGAGCCTTACAGTTTTCCGGCCGTCAACGCTTCGGTCATCGCCGAAGCATTCGCGCCTGACACGCAGGCGGCAAACTAATAGTCTGCAGCCATGATCGACCTTCCCACCGGCAACATGATCGCCCAGGCGGCCTATCTCATGGGCGACCCCGCTCGCGCCAACATGCTTGCGGCCCTGATCGGCGGCGAAGCGCTGACGGCAGGCGAACTGGCATCTCATGCAGGCATCACACCGCAGACGGCGAGCGGGCACCTCGCAAAGCTTCTCGACGGACGGCTCGTTACGGCCGAGCGGCAGGGACGCCATCGCTATTTCCGGCTCGCCTCCCCCTCCGTCGCGCAAGCGCTGGAGGGCCTGATGGCGCTCTCGCAGATGCCGCTGGCTCTACCGGCAAAGCGCCATGGTCCCCGCGGCGAAGCGATGCGATGGGCAAGGACATGCTATGACCACATGGCAGGTCGCCTTGCCGTGGAGATTGCCGCGAATTTCGAGCAGCGAGGGCTTCTGCAAGGCTCGGAGGGCGTGGGTGTTCTCTCTGACAAGGGACGTCGCTTCTTCTGCGATTTCGGAATCGACCTGGCGACGACCCGCCGTCCGACGCGGCCGATCTGCCGCATGTGCCTCGACTGGAGCGAGCGCCGGCCGCATATGGCGGGACGGCTCGGCACAGCGCTGCTGGCGCGAACGATCGAGCTCGGCTGGGTGATGCGGACGCCGAACAGCCGGACGCTGAAGATCACCCCGACCGGCGATCGCGGCTTTGCAGCCATGCTCGGTCGGGCGCTCACACCGTCGCAGAGCCTGAAAAACCTTCAAAACGCCGATTGGGGAAGGTGAGCGTTACCCGGGTACCCTCGCCCAGTCGCGACTGGATGCTCGCATCTCCGCCGGATTGACGCACGAAGCCATAGACCGTCGCAAGGCCGAGACCGGCGCTTCCGTCCTTCATACGCGTCGTGAAGTAGGGTTCGAAAGCCTTGTCGATCGCTTCCGGCGCCATTCCGATGCCCTCGTCGGAAACGGAAACGACAACGGATGTCCCGTCATGCGTCGCCGAGATGGCGATCTCTCCGCCACTCGGCATGGCTGCTGCGGCGTTCAGGCAGAGGTTCAGCACGGATTGCTCGAAAAGCGACGGGTCGAGATAAACCATCGGCAAATCCGCATCGGTGGACAGCGTAACCCGGCATGCCTCGCCGACGGCGATTTCGAGCACGTCTATCATGCCGGTCAGCACGGATCCGAGATCGATCGAGACGGGAAAGATCTGCTGCTGGCTCGCGACCGACAGCATGCTGGAGGACAGCGCCCGGCCCCGGTCCGCCGCTTTGCGGATACGGTTGAGATGCCGCCTCTGGCGATCGCTCACGCCGTCCTCACGCTCCAGAAGGCCAAGGCTGCCGGTGACGATGCCAATCATATTGCCGACCTCATGGGCGAGCTGATGCGTCATGCGCATGATTCCGTCGAGCCTCAGGGATTTCGCAGCCTCGGCTTCCTGCCGGTCGGCCTCGGTCACGTCACGCGCCAGCAGGACGAAACCGCCGTCCGGCTGGCGCGAGAGCGACACCTCCACCACTTGCCCCTCCTCCTTGCGCAGCCGGAACACGCATGGCCTGCCCGGCCGCTCCGCATCTTCGAGCGCATCCTCGACGCCCTTGGCATCGACATCGGGCAGACCTTCCAGAAAGGCCCGCAAGGGCAGCTTTCGGGACGCACCGCCATGGCCGACGAGCTCGATCACCCGCCGGTTCATCGCCAGCGGCTTGCCCGCGGCATCGAACAGAGCGATGCCCTCGTTCATGCTGCGAAAGATCGCGCGGATCGTCTTGGCCGCCGTATCGGCTTTCCGGCGCATCCGGCTGACGCGGTCGACGCTTTCGCGGAAGGCGCTGAAAGCCTGCACCAGCCGGATCAGTTCCGTCTCGTTGCCGCGATAGCGCGGGACCGCGATGTGCTTCTGCCCGCCGGCTAGCGCATTCATGCCGGCAGAGAGATCGACGATCCCGCGCGAAACCCGCATGACGGACCGGATGGCGAGCGCCGCGATGATCAGCATCAGAAGAGCGGTCACGAAAACGATGCTGAGCAGCCGTTGCAGCATCTGCGAAATCGCCAGCACATCATCGCCGAGCTTTCGCACCACGCTATCGTTCTGCGCCTCGACGGCGAGCGACAGTTCGCGCGAAACCGTGTGGAGGCGCGTGATCGCGGCGCGGATGGAGAACATTTCCCTGAGATAGCGGGTCTGCGCCGCGAAGATACGGCGGTGGGAATCGAGTGCCGCCTGATCCATGCGGACAGGCGCGGCCTCGGCAATCGACAGATCCCGGACATAGCGCCTCTGGAGTTCGCCCAGCTGAAACAGGCTGTCGGATGTCGATGCCGATTGCGCGATGGCGTTGAGGCTGGGCGGCAGGTCGCGAACCGTGGTCATGTCCCGTGTCGCGATCTGGCTCAGCGCCATCGCGGTATCCGACTTGTGCGCCTGCGCCGCCTCGGCATTTTGCAACATGGTCATCGTCTGCTGCCGGATCGCGCCCAGCAGCGCCAGCACCCGGCCATCGGTGGGCGCCGTGACCCGCTCGTGCCGGGGCTGCATCATGCTCATCAATGCCTCGACCTGAGCCAGAACGGCGCGGCTCTCGCTGGAAATGCGATAGGGCGACGTCGCGTTCATCAGGAAGGGTGCGCTGGAAACGAGGTCGGAGACCTGCTTGGAGACGATGGCGGACTTGCCGAGGCTGACGAAGGCCTGCGTGCCATAGGTCGCCATCTCGTTGCGCGCCTTCAGAAGTCCGAAGATGGCGACCGTGGAAATGCCGAGCACCAGCGCGCCGATGAGCAGGATGGCCGCGGGAAGACGAAAGGCGATGGAAGAGAAGAAGGCGCGACGGGTCATCGCTCCGTCTCGTGGCGGGGGACCTCCAGCACGTAGCCGCGACCCCGGCGGGTCTTGATATAGCGCGGCAGTTCCGGGTTCTGCTCGATCTTGCGGCGCAGCCGGAGGACGAGCACATCGACATTGCGATCCACGTAGCGCTCCGTGCCGCTGCCCAGCCGCTCAAGAATCTGGGAGCGGGTGACGGGGAAGTTCGGCGTTTCGGCCAGCAGTTCCAAAAGCGCGAACTCCGCGCCGGTCAGCGTTTTGCCGGGCAGTCCCTCGCATGCGGCGAGCCTGCGTTTCAGATCGATGGTCCAGTCTCCGAGCCGCAACGCGGACGTTGCGGGTGCGAGATCTGGTGCCATCTCCGGTGCGCGCTCGGGCTTCGGCATCAGGATCGAACGGCGCAACACCGCCTTCATGCGGGCGGCAAGCTCGATCGGCTCGAACGGTTTGACGATATAGTCGTCGGCGGCCGTCTCCAGGCCCAGCACGCGCTCGGCCGAGCTGCCGGCCGCCGTCACCATGATGATGCCCACATCCATGCTGCCGCGAATGCGCTGCGCAAATGTGCGCCCGGACGCACCGGGTAGGTTATGGTCCAGCAGGATGAGATGCACGATCTCGCACAACAGGAAGGCCGTCGCCTCCTCGGCCGAACCCGCCACGAACGGCGTCCAGCCCTCCGCCTCGACGAGATCGAACAACAACTCTGCCATATCCGGATCGTCCTCCACGATCAGAACCTTCACCTGCATATCGAAATTCCTCCTGCCGCATCATAGGCTTCAAGGCGGAATGTTCAAATCCTCGCAGGTGACCGAAACTGTCACAAATGTAATATTTGAAAGTTTCGCAACCGTCGGAAACATCGGCTGTAACAACGGTAACCAATCCGTCCTTGAAGCGTTCGCCGTATCTGCCATTCTGACTGCGGAGGTCGGGACATGATTGTTCCCGAGTGGAGGCTTTTGGTGAGGACGTTCATCTGTCTGGCAGCGGCGGCATGTCTGTCGCCTGGCGCGATCGCACGTGCAGAGCCCATGGCGCGGCTGAACGTACTGTGCGGCGTAGACGAAGCTTGGTGCGCCGCAATGAAAGAGGCCGTGCGGACCCGGCTGCAGATCGACGCCACCGTGACGCGCAAGAGCACCGGCGACATCCTCGATCAGGTGCGCCGCGAACAGGCCGATCCGCAGACGGATGTCTGGTGGGGCGGCACGGGCGATGCGCAGTTGCAGGCGGCGAATGAAGGCCTGCTGCAATCCTACCAGCCGCAAACGGCCACTGCGGTGTTGCCTTGGGCTGACAATTTCTTCGATCTCTCGGGCGGGCATTCCGCGGGTATCTATGCCGGGGCGCTCGGCTTTGCCTACAATACCGACCTTCTCAAGCAGAAAGGTCTTAAAGCCCCGGCCTGCTGGAAGGACCTACTTGACGGGACCTATGCCGGCGCTATCGAGCTTGCTGATCCAAATTCGTCGGGAACGGCCTATACCGCGCTGGCGACGCTGGTTCAGCTCTTTGGGGAAGACGAAGCGTTCAAATACCTCGGTCGGCTCGGCACCAATATCAGCGCCTATCCGCCGTCGGGCTCGGCCCCGGTGAAAGATGCCGCCCATGGCGAGACGCTGATCGGCATTTCCTTCATCCACGACGCTGTGACGCTGCGGCAGGCGGGCTATCCGCTTGAGATCGTCGCGCCCTGCGAAGGCACCGGCTACGAGATCGGCGCCGTCAGCATCGTCAAAGGTGCGAAAAACCTGGAGGCAGCCCGTGCCTTCGTCGATTTTGCGTTGAGTGCCGAGGGACAGGCGACAGGGGCTGGTGCCGGGCAGAACCAGATGCCGTCCAATGCCGGCGCGTCCCTGCCGCCCGGTGCGCCTGACATTTCGATGATCCGGATGGTCGATTACGACTTCGCGACCTTCGGCTCGGCGGACGAGCGCCGCCGGCTTCTCAAACGCTTCGACAGCGAGATCCGCGGGATCCCCTGACAAAGCACGAGGGAGAGGAAGCCGTCCTCTCTGGCAAGACCGTCGCCTGCCCGTTTCCGCCGGCGCCGAGGCATCACACACAGGACGGAACACGTGATCCCGCTTGCAGAGACAGGTGGGCAAGGCATCCCCGTGTCGTCCGAAAACACGTTCAACCAAGGAGGAAAGACCATGAAAACCACGACAGCAGCCATTCTGTTAATGGCCGGGACAGCTCTGACGACCACGACTGCGCAGGCGGCCGGCACGCTCAACCTGATCTGCTCGGCCGACGTCGTCATCTGCGAGCAGATGAAGGGCGACTTCGAGAAGGACCACGATATCAAGGTCAACATGGTGCGTCTGTCATCCGGCGAAACCTATGCGAAGATCCGCGCCGAAGCCCGCAACCCGAAGACGGATATCTGGTGGGCCGGGACCGGCGATCCCCATATGCAGGCGGCCTCCGACGGGCTGACGCAGGAATACAAGTCGCCGCTTCTCGACCAGTTGCAGGATTGGGCACAGAAGCAGGCCGAAGGCTCCGGCTTCAAGACGGTCGGTGTGTATGCGGGCGCGCTCGGCTGGGGCTACAACACCGAGATCTTCAAGACGAAGGGCTTCACCGAGCCGAAGTGCTGGGCCGACCTTCTCAATCCCGCCTTCAAGGGCGAGATCCAGATCGCCAATCCGAACTCTTCCGGCACGGCCTATACGGCGCTCGCCTCGCTGGTCCAGATCATGGGCGAGGATCAGGCCTACGACTACCTGAAGAAGCTTAACGCCAACATCTCGCAGTATACGAAATCCGGCTCCGCTCCGGTGAAGGCGGCGGCCCGCGGCGAGACGGCCATCGGCATCGTCTTCATGCATGATGCGGTGGCGCAGACGGCGGAAGGCTTCCCGGTCAAGTCGGTCGCGCCTTGCGAAGGCACCGGCTACGAGATCGGCTCCATGTCGATCGTCAAGGGCGCCAAGAACCTCGACAATGCGAAGATCTGGTACGACTGGGCGCTGACCCCCGCCGTCCAGTCGCGCATGAAGGACGCCAAGTCGTTCCAGTTGCCGTCCAACAAGTCGGCCGAGATCCCCAAAGAGGCGCCGCGCTTCGAGGACATCAAGCTGATCGACTACGACTTCAAGACCTATGGCGATCCGGCCAAGCGCAAGCAGCTGCTGGAGCGCTGGGACCGCGAGATCAGCGCCAACGCGAACTGATACGCGCCTCGTGCCGGCTGGCGGAGGTGTTGGCCGGCGCGAGACTTTTGAAACATGGCATGGCTTGAAGAGGGGATCGGGATGGATACCGGCAAAGACAATCGTAACCGCAGACTGGATATCACGCTCGGTCTCGGCATTCTCGCCCTCCTGCTCGTCCCCTGGTACAGAATCGAGGGTGGGTTTCTGGCGTTCGGCTGGCTGTCGGGCTTTCCCGGCGAAGCCTCCGGGTCGCCCGGCCTGCTCCAGATCCTTCTGCACGGGCGCTGGTGGCTTTCCATCGCCGCGCTGATGCTGGCCGTCGCCGGCGTCGCCCGCTTCACGCGCGATCCGAAACGACGCGGCGCGCTCCTTGTCCTATCCGGCGCCGTCGGTGTCCTGTTCCTGACGTTGCAGGGCCTTGCCGTCGGCTATTCCGGCTGGTCGTGGACGATCAGCGAGACGCTGTTCGGGGCGTTGTCCGACGGGCAACCGTCGATGGGCGCGGGCGCCATGCTCTCGGCGCTGGTCTTCGTGCTCCTCTTCTCCTTCGGCCTCGCCGAGCGTGGCGCCATGAAGGGCGATGCCTTCGTGGTCGCCTCCATCGCGCTTCTGGTCTTTCTCGTCGCCATCTTCGTGTTCTACCCGGTCGGCAGCATGCTGGTCGGCGCGTTTCAGGATTTCGACGGCTCGCTCAATCCGGATGGCTTTACCCGCAACATTCAGGACCCCGCCATCTGGAGCCTCGGCTGCGTCATCGGCGGCGAGCGATGCGGTGTCGCGTGGCGCACGCTGTGGCTCGCGATCATGACGGCCGGCGGCTCCACCGTCATGGGGCTCGCCTTCGCGCTCGTCGCCACCCGCACGCGCTTTCCCTTCAAGAAGGGCCTGCGTCTCCTCACCGTCCTACCCATCATCACGCCGCCTTTCGTCATCGGCCTCGCGCTGACGCTGCTGTTCGGCCGCGCCGGCGTTGTCACCGAGGCGCTGTCCAGCCTGTTCGGCGTCGAGCCGGGCCGCTGGCTCTACGGCATGACGGGCATCTGGATCGCACAGGTGCTCTCGTTCACGCCCATCTCCTTCCTCGTGCTCATCGGCGTCGTCGAAGGCGTCAGCCCGTCCATGGAAGAGGCGTCGCAGACACTGCGGGCCGACCGCTGGCGCACCTTCTGGCGGGTCTCGCTGCCTTTGATGAAGCCGGGCATCGCCAATGCGTTCCTGATCGGCTTTATCGAAAGCATGGCGGATTTCGGCAATCCGCTGGTGCTCGGCGGCAGCCATGGGGTACTCTCAACGGAGATCTTCTTCGCCGTCGTCGGCTCGCAGAACGACCCGTCGCGCGCCGCCGTGCTCGCCATCATCCTGCTCTGCTTCACGCTCACCGCGTTCCTCGCGCAGCGCTATTGGCTGGCCGGCAAGAACTTCGCGACCGTTACCGGCAAGGGCGACAGCGGATCGCACATTGCTCTGCCGCGCCCACTCTCCATCGGCGTGCATGCCCTGGTCGTTCCCTGGATGCTCTTCACCATCGTCATCTACGGCATGATCCTCTTCGGCGGCTTCGTCAAAACCTGGGGGCTCGACAACTCCCTGACGCTCGATCACTACATCAGAGCCTTTTCGGTCGAGATCCGCGACGGGGCTCTGGCATGGACGGGTGTCGCCTGGAACTCCTTCTGGACGACCATGGAGATCGCGCTGATCTCGGCACCCCTGACAGCGGCGGTCGGCTTGCTCACCGCCTACATCATCGTCCGCCAGACGTTCGTCGGCCGCAACGTGTTCGAATTCGCGCTGATGATGAGCTTTGCCATTCCCGGCACCGTCATCGGCATCAGCTACATCATGGCATTCAACCTGCCGCCGCTCGAAATGACCGGCACGGCGCTGATCCTCATCGCCTGCTTCGTCTTCCGCAATATGCCTGTCGGCGTGCGCGGCGGGGTGGCGGCCATGAGCCAGCTCGACAAGAGCCTCGATGAGGCGTCCCTGACACTGCGCGCCACGAGCTTCCGCACGGTCCGCAAGGTCATCCTGCCGCTTCTGCGCCCGGCGATTACCGCAGCGCTGGTCTACTCCTTCGTGCGGGCCATCACCTCCATCAGCGCGGTCATCTTCCTCGTCAGCGCCGAGTACAACATGGCGACCTCCTACATCGTCGGCCTTGTCGAAAACGGCGAGTATGGCGTGGCCATCGCCTATTCCTCCATGCTGATCGTCGTGATGATCGTCATCATCGCCGGCTTCCAGCTTCTCGTCGGCGAACGCCGGCTCCGCCGCGAAAACCGGGTTGCCGGCCTTCGCTCCGCGCCTTCACCCCTTCTCGGTCAGGAGAAAACAGCATGATCCATCCCCGCGCCGGTTCCGTCGTCTTCCAGCACGTCAAGAAGCAGTTCGGTGCCTTCACCGCCATTCACGACCTGTCCATCACCATCGAGCCCGGCCAGCTCGTGACCCTGCTCGGCCCCTCGGGCTGCGGCAAGACCACGACGCTGCGCATGTTGGCGGGGCTCGAACATCCCACCTCCGGCCAAATCCTCATCGGCGGCAAGGACGTGACGATGCTGCCGGCCAACGAGCGGGACGTATCGATGGTGTTCCAGTCCTACGCGCTGTTTCCGCATATGAGTTCGCTCGACAACGTCGCCTACGGGCTGGAATCTTCCGGCATGAAGCGCAGGGACGCGCGGGAGCGGGCGGAAGAAGGCCTGAAGCTCGTCGGCCTCGCCGGCATGGGCGCGCGGCTTCCCGCCGAACTCTCGGGCGGCCAGCAGCAGCGTGTGGCCGTCGCCCGGGCGCTGGTGCTGGAGCCGCAGGTCTTGCTGCTCGACGAGCCGCTCTCGAACCTCGATGCGCGCCTGCGCCGACAGGTGCGCACCGAAATCCGCGAGCTCCAGCAGCGCCTCGGCTTCACCGCCGTCTACGTCACGCATGATCAGGACGAGGCGCTGGCCGTCTCCGACCGCATCATCATCATGAAGGATGGCGTGATCGCGCAGGAGGGCTCGCCGCGCGATCTCTACGAGGCCCCCGCTTCGGCCTTCATCGCCGATTTCATGGGCGAGGCCAACGTCGTCGCCTGCGACGTCATCCGCGTCGAAGGGGCGGACGCGACCATTCGCATCGGGGCGCTCGAACATCGCGTGCCCAGCCGCAACGCACGGCCAGGGCCTGCCAAGCTTGCTGTGCGACCGAACTCGATCACGCTGGAGCCGGCGTCAACCGCCGCCTTCCCGGGGCGGATTACCCATGCGGCCTACCTCGGCGACCATGTGGAATATGAGGTGGAGACCGGCACCGGGCGGCTGTTCGTGGTCGATCCCGCGGTGGAACGGGCGCTGCCGCCTGCAACAGATGTCGCTGTCGGCTTCAAAGGACGCGGCATTGCCATTATCAACGACTGAGCCGCTTCGTATACAAGGACTTCACATGACGCATGATCTCGACGCCCGCTTTGCTCTCGCGCAGACGATCGCCCGCAACGCCGGCGCTGTCGCTCTCGACTATTTCAACCGCCGCGAAACGCTGGTCATCGAAACCAAGCGCGACGCGCAGGACGTCGTCTCGATCGCCGACCGGGAGGTCGAGAACCTGATCCGCGCCGCGGTGGCCGACGCCCATCCGGATGACGGATTTCTCGGCGAGGAATACGGCCTTGCCACGGGTGCCTCCGGCTATACCTGGGTGGTCGATCCGATCGACGGCACCAGCCCCTTCGTCAACGGCATGCCGAGCTGGTGCGTTTCCATTGCGGTCCTGCATGACAGCAAGCCGGTGATCGGCGTGATCTATGCGCCCTGCTTCGATGAGCTCTACGCCGCGGCTGAGGCCAAAGGCGCCGTGCTCAACGGCCGGGTGTTGACCCTCGACCCGTCACGCACCATCCGCAACGCCGTCACCGGCATCGGCGCCAACAATTACGTCACGCCGGCCTTCGTCGGAAAGATGGTGGAGACGCTGATGGAAGCCGGCGGCAATTTCATCCGCAATGGGTCGGGCGCGCTGATGCTCGCCTACGTCGCGGCGGGCAGGCTGGTCGGCTATTACGAACCGTACATGCACGCCTGGGATTGCCTTGCCGGCTATTGCCTCGTGACGGAGGCGGGCGGCTGGCACCATCCCTTCCCTGTCGATGGCGAACAGCTGACCCGCGGGGCTCCCGTAGTGGCAGCAGCTCCGGGCGCCGTGGACGATCTGCGGCGCATTGCCGGGGTCTAGCACCGTCTCAGCCGCGGGCAGCATTCGGACTCATGCTGCCTGCGGACCATGTCCCTTCCCGTCAAGCGTCCCGTGCCGACCGCAGCGTATGCGTCCCCAGCATGGCAAGGGCGCCGACGAAGCCGACGGCGGCGAAAGCGTAGAAGCCCCACGGGTGGCCCATGCCGAGCGACACGAGCGTTCCACCGACCAACGGACCGGCAATGGCACCAAGGCGGCCGACGCCTGCCGACATGCCGAGCGCGGTGGCCCGGATGGCAGGCGGGTGGTTTGCGGCGGTGAAGGCATAGACGAGGACCTGGGCCGAAAAGACGAAGCAACCGGTCATGAACACAAGAGGATACAGCAACGCGACCGGGGCTTTCACCGAGAGGATGGCCAGCAGGACGCCGCCGCAGACGAACCATAACACCGCGGCCCGCTTCAAGCCGATCGCGTCGCCGACGCGCCCGGCGACGATCAGACCGACGACGGCACCCGCATTGAGAAGCAGAAGCAGCCAGAGCCCGCGTTCAAGCCCGTAGTCGGCGGCGACCATCATGGCCGGAAGCCAGGTGTTCAGCGCGTAGACCAGCAGAAGTCCCATGAAGGACGTCACCCAGATGGCGATGCTGTTGCGCAGGATCGGCGGGCGAAGAAGGGTGGCGATCGACGGCCGCTCCTCCGGCTGACCGGCCACCGGCGCGCTGATCTTAAGGCCAAAGGCATCGGCAATCTGGCGGGCCTCTTCGGCGCGACCCTTGGCGAGCAGGAAAGCCGGGGACTCCGGCAGGTAACGGATCATCAGCGGGACGAGCACGAAACCGGGCACGGCGCCTGCAAAGAACATGGCGCGCCAGCCGAGCGATGGCAGAAGCAATAGACCGAGAAGAGCCGTCGAAACAGCACCGACATGATAGCCGGTCATGACCGTGGTCGAGGCCTTGCCGGCCTTGCCGCGTGAAAACTCGGTGACCATGGCGATGGCTGTCGGCAAGCAGCCGCCCAGACCGAAGCCGGCGAGAAAACGGAAGAGACCGAGCTGCCACCAGTTCTGCGCCAGGCCACAGGCGAGCGTCAGCAGCGAGAAGGCGGCAACAGCCCAGATCATTACCTTACGGCGGCCGAGGCTGTCCGTCGCGATGCCGATCGACAGCGCCCCGAGCGTCATGCCGACAAGGCTGATGGTCGATACGAACGTCGCTTCCGGCGCCGTCATCCACGGCGTTTCACCACCCGTCAACGTCGGAATCAACGCGCCCAGCACCACGAGATCGAAGCCGTCCAACACCACAGCGGCCCAACAGAGTGTCGCGACCCATCCGACCGCGACGCCGCTCTTTCCGATTGTCATTTTCTCTCCTTCCCAAACATACATCGACGGGAGAGAAGCGCACCGCCTCCGCGTTTCCCGCGCGGGCCGAAAGCGCGAACGTCAAGCATTGCGGCGCATTCTCTCGTCCCGACAACGGATCGTGGGCTTTCCCATTTGCGGAAAATTCACACGCCCGCCCTCCGGCTCCGATACTGCAGGGATCGTTCAGTTCGGTAAAATGAGTTTTTCTCTCTGATTGATAACCGCGGAGTTATGGTCGCTCCAAAAAGTGCGGCTGGTCCGGCGGAGATATCCCGCTTGAGGTTACGCCAGCCCCTCCGCGGCGACGGCGCCCGTCAGACGGTCGAGCGTGCGCCCCATGCGGGTCATGATCTCGGTGATATCGTTGGGCGTCACGATCAGGGGCGGGCAAAGGGCCAGCTGATCGCCAATCGCCCGGAAGATCAATCCCTCTTCATGGCCGATGGTGGAGGCCAGAGCGCCGGCACGGCCGAGCTTGTCGAACGGCTTGCGCGTCTCCTTGTCGGCGACCAGCTCGACGGCACCGATAAGGCCCGCGCCCCGCGCTTCGCCCACCAGCGGGTGATCTGCAAAGGCCTGGAGCCCCGCCTGGAACTGTGCCTCAAGACGGGCGGCATTGCCCATCAGGTCGCGCTCCTCGATGATCGCGAGGTTTTCGAGCGCGACGGCGGTGGCCACCGGATGACCGGAGGCGGTGTAGCCATGGCCGAACATGCCGATCTTCTCCGAGTTGTCGGCGATCGCCTGGTAGATCGGGTCCGAAAACAGCACCGCGGCCAGGGGCATGTAGGACGAGGTGATCTGCTTCGACAGTGTCATGATGTCGGGCGTAAAACCGTATTTCTGGCAACCGAACGGCATCCCCAGACGCCCGAAGCCGCAGATGACCTCGTCGGAAACGATCAGGATGTCATGGGCGCGGCAGATCCGCTCCACGCCTTCCCAGTATCCGACCGGCGGTGGCATCACGCCGCCTGCCGCCATCAGCGGCTCACCGATGAAGGCCGCGATCGTGTCGGCGCCTTCGGTTGCGATGACGGTTTCGAGTTCGGCGAGCAGCCTTGCTGTGAAAGCCGCCTCGTCTTCGCCGGGCACGCCGAAGCGGTAGAAATGCGGGCACGTCAGATGATGCACGGGGATGGCCGGCAGGTCGAAGTCGCGGTGATTGGTGGGCAGGCCGGTCAGGCTGCCGGACGCGACCGTAATGCCGTGATAGCCCTTGATACGCGACAGGAACGTCTTCTTGTTCGGCCGGCCGAGCGCATTGTTCATGTACCACACCATCTTGACGATCGTGTCGTTGGCTTCCGAGCCCGACGAGGTGAAGAAGGCGCGGGAGATGTTCGGCGGCGTCATCTCGACCAGCTTCTCGGCAAGCCGGATCGAAGGCTCGTGCGATTTCGAAGAGAACGTATGATAGTAGGGCAGCTTCAGCATCTGCCGGTGGGCGGCCTCGGCGAGCCGGGGCTCGGAAAAGCCGACGGCGACGGACCACAGGCCAGCCAGCCCCTCGATATATTCTTTGCCTGTGTTGTCGTAGACCCGGATGCCCTCGCCACGATCGATCACCAGCGGCCCGGTGCGTTCATGCTGGCGCATGTTCGTGTTGGGATGCAGCACATTGGCGATATCGGCGTCGGCAAGAGAATTTGAGAGAGGCGTCATGAAAGGTCTCGCGGAGGGGATGAAGGAAGACGTCGTCGCGATCGGCGATGTCAGGAGCCGAGCGTATTGCTGCCGTCTGCAATGACATGGCCCATTGCACAGCCGGACATCGAGGGCGTGGCCTTCGCGGCGAAACGGCCTGTCGCGCTGATCGGTCCGGTGCGTGGCTGAGCATGGGCGTCGATCTTGGGAATAGCAAGACCGGTTCTCCCCGGCCGGCGATTTCCACGCGCCCCTCACGAACAGCAAGCTCGTGCGGCGCAGCGGCCTTCCGTCGGAACGGGGAGCATCAGGCCTTCGCGTCCTTCTCCTCGATGGCGGCCATCGCCTCCCGCAGGATGGCGCGCGCCTGTGCGCGCTCGGCCGGGCCGAGTTGTGCGGGGTCGAGACGGAGATCGAGGCCTGCGAGCGTCTCCCGGACGACACCCCGCGTCTGCCCGTTGTCGGACACGAGGCCGTTGACAGCATAGGGCACGATCTCGCGCTGGATGCCTTTCATGGTGATCGGCGGTAGCGGCGTGGCGTCCACGATGTCTGTCACCAAAGCGTAGGTCTCGTAGCTGATGACGATCTTGCCGCCCTCGGCGATCGATTGCAGGCGTGCGGCAAGGTTCGCCTCAGCGCCGATGATCGTATAGTCCATCCGGTCGCTGCTGCCGAAATTGCCGACGTTACAATAGCCGGTGTTGATCCCCATCCTGACGACGAAGGGCTCCTCGGTGCCGCCGCCGCGCCATTTTGCCTTGAGTTCGCCGAGACGCGTCTGCATGTCCACGGCCATCCGCAGGCAGGCCTTGGCATCCTCCACCGCGCCATGCGTCTCGGGGTCGCCGAAAAAGACGAGCACGGCGTCGCCGATGAACTTGTCGAGTGTTCCCCCATGCATGGCCGCGATGGCCGACATTTCCGTCAGGTACTCGTTGAGCATTTCCGTCAGGGTTTCCGGCTGCAGCCGCTCGGTCGTCGCCGTGAAGTCCTTGATATCGGAAAAGAAAATCGTCAGGCGCTTGCGCTCGGTCTGGACGACGACGTCCTTCTGGCCGCTGAAGATGCCCTTGTAGACCTGCGGCGAGAGGTAGCGGGAGATCTTCAGGGAAATGCTTGCGAGAAACTCGTTGGCGGATTCCAGATCGCGGTTGAACCCCTGGATCAAAGCCGTCTGGCGCTGTTGCAGCACGATGAGGGCAGCGCCGACCCCGGCGAAACAGAGAAAATAGACCAGCAGGTATTTGAAGGCGAAGACGTTCCCGGCCAGCGGCTGCTGGATGATGACCTCCTGGATGCCACGCACGTCGCCGACCTTCCAGTCGGTCTTCGGACTGGCGGGATGCTGGTTGTGACAGGCAACGCAGGCCTGCCCCATGATGACCGGCGTGACGAGACGGAACGTATTGGAGAAGCCGACCCGTGTCAGGTCGGTGATCGTCTGTTCGGGCTTGCCGCGCAAGGCGGCAAGCGAGGCCGTCTCGAAGCCGTCCAGATCGTGCGGCGCCCGTGTCTTGAACGGCAGGTCGGAAACGAAGCGGTAGGTGATGTTTGCCTGCTGCTGCTTGATCACGTCGCCGAGTTCCAGCGACAGCGTCGCGGGGATCGGAACCGCGCCAGGGATGGTGGCGTACTGGTCCGTCACCGCTGTCGCCGCCACATCGCCCGCCGCATGCGCTGCAAGAATACGGCCGACGACATTGGTGGCGTAATAGGAACGGATGCTGGTGATCAGCGAACTCATGTCCTGCGCCTGCCGCCTCAGCGCGGCCTGAGAAAGGCTGCTGACATCCATCCATACAGCAAACGGCAGGCCGGCGAGCATGCCGACCAAGGCCACGACCACGAAGACGCCGATTTTCCTCGACGTCCGGCCCTGATCTGCATCCTCGGCCATCGCGTCCCCTCATTCCAGCGGTGGAACGCCTGAAGCATTCCGTCAACCGCTTATATGAGCGGGTTCGGAACATTGGCAAGCCGCAATTGCGCCGTTCACCAGTCCGGCGCCGGGCATGGACCTTCCCCGATGAGTTTCGTCGGAACGGACGTCGCAGCATTCGCCTGCAGCAAAGCGAATATGCCCGCTCAGTCAACGCTTGCCTATTATCTCCATCGTTCGCCTGACGCTCATCGAACCTGTCACCTGACAGGGAAAGCACGCTCAGACGGCGGGGCGATTCGTCAGGCAACGGGCGACGCAATCCTTCCAGCCGTCGATCCCGGTCTGGCGCGCACCGTCGCGATCTTCCGGTTCGAACCGGCGGTCGCATTGCCAGGCTTCGGCAAAACCGGCCTGATCGGGCCAGAGGCCAGCGCGCGAGCCGGCCAGCCACGCCGCACCGAGAACGGTGGTTTCCAAGACAACAGGACGATCGACGGGTGCTGCGAGAATATCGGCGAGGCGCTGCATCGTCCAGTCGGAAGCGACCATGCCGCCATCGACCCGCAAGACCGTCCGCTCGCGCTTGTCGCCCCAGTCCTTCTTCATCGCGTCCAGAAGGTCGAGGGTCTGGTAGGCCACGCTTTCCAGAGCCGCGCGCGCGAATTCGGCGGGGCCAGTGGCTCGCGTCAGGCCGAAGACAGCGCCGCGGGCATCGGGGTCCCAGTGCGGCGCGCCAAGGCCGGTGAAGGCCGGCACGAGGTAGACATGCTGGTTCGGGTCCGCGGTCTTTGCCAGTTCCTCAGCCTCGGAGGACTTGGAGATGAAGCCCATTTCGTCGCGCAGCCATTGCACGGCCGCACCAGCGATGAAGATCGAGCCTTCCAGCGCATAGGTCGTCTTGCCGTCGAGGCGGTAGGCGATCGTCGTCAGGAGACGGTTGGAGGACACGACGCGGTCCTCGCCCGTGTTGAGAAGCGCAAAGCAACCTGTTCCATAGGTTGATTTCAGCATGCCCGGCGCAAAGCAGGCATTGCCGATGATGGCGGCCTGCTGATCGCCGGCCACCCCAAGGATCGGAATCTCCGCGCCGAATATGTCGGGATCGGTCACGCCGAAATCGGCCGCGCAATCCTTCACCTCCGGCAGCATCGCGCGGGGAACGGACAGGATGTCGAGAAGCTCGTCATCGAAACGGTTCTCGGAAATATCGTAGAGCAGCGTGCGCGAGGCGTTGGTGGCATCGGTGACATGCACCCGCCCGCCGGTGAGCTTGTAGATGAGCCAGCTGTCGATGGTTCCGAAGCAGACTTCGCCCTTCTCGGCGCGGGCACGCAGCCCGTCCACACCGTCGAGCAGCCAGGCGAGCTTCGTGCCGGAGAAATAGGGATCGATCAGAAGGCCGGTCTTCTCGGTGAACAGCGGCTCCAGCCCACGCGCTTTCAAGTCGTCGCAGAAGCGCGCCGTGCGCCGGTCCTGCCAGACGATGGCGCGGTGAACGGGCTCGCCCGTCTCGCGATCCCAGACGACGATCGTCTCGCGCTGGTTTGTGATCCCGATCGCCGCAATATCGGTGGCCGCGATGCCGGCCTTCTCGATCGCCTTGCGGCTGGTGGAGAGCACGCTCTCCCAGATCTCGTCTGCATCGTGCTCGACCCAGCCGGAGTCCGGGAAGAACTGCTGGAATTCCTGGCCAGACACGCCGGCAATGGCCATGTTCGCGTCGAAGATCATCGATCGGGTGGATGTCGTTCCCTGATCGATCGCCAGAATGTAGCCGCTCATTCGCCCTCGTCTCCCCATCGACCGCGCCCACGCCCGATCGGCGTGCACCACCGTGTCAGTCCGTCCGCACTCCCGGCAACGTCACGTTCGGGACCATGCGGGCCAATAAGAGGCCGGGGCACGTCTCGTGCCCCGGCCGTTGTCTGACCGTCGGTCTTACTTCTGCCAGCTCTTGACGAGCTCGTCGTAGTTGACCGTGACCGGCTTTTCCTTCTCGTTCTCGATCTTCAGCTGCGGCGCGATGTTGCCCTTTTCGGCCGCATCCTTGTTCCAGTATTCGATATCGTGCTCCTCTGCGAGGGCAGGACCGATATCGCCCTGAACGCCGGCGCGCTGCAGGCGCTGGAGAACCTTTTCCTGTTCGGCGCAGAGCGAATCCATCGCTTCCTGCGGCGTCTTGTTGCCGGCGGCGGCATCGCCGACGGCTTGCCACCAGAGCTGTGCCAGCTTCGGATAGTCAGGAACATTGGTGCCGGTCGGCGACCACTGGACACGGGCCGGCGAGCGGTAGAATTCGACGAGGCCGCCGAGTTCGGGCGCACGCTTGGTGAAGCTCTTGTCTTGGATGGTCGATTCGCGGATGAGGGTCAGGCCGACATGGCTCTTCTTCACGTCCACGGTCTTCGAGGTCACGAACTGCGCGTAGAGCCACGCAGCCTTGGCGTTCTTTTCCGGCGTGGACTTCATCAGCGTCCAGGCGCCGACGTCCTGATAGCCGAGCTTCATGCCGTCCTTCCAGTAGACGCCATGCGGTGAGGGAGCCATGCGCCACTTCGGCGTACCGTCCTCGTTGACGACCGGCAGGCCTTTCTTGACGGCATCGGCGGTAAACGCCGTGTACCAGAAGATCTGCTGGGCGACGTTACCCTGTGCCGGAACCGGGCCGGCTTCGCCGAAGGTCATGCCCTGCGCTTCCGGCGGAGCATAGGCCTTCAACCAATCGAGGTACTTGGCGATCGAGTAGACGGCAGCCGGGCCGTTGGTGTCGCCGCCGCGGGCGACGCAGGAGCCGACCGGCTGGGACTTTTCGTTGACCTTGATGCCCCATTCGTCGACGGGCAGACCGTTCGGCAGGCCCTTGTCGCCGTTGCCGGCCATCGAGAGCCAGGCATCGGTGAAGCGCCAGCCGAGCGACGGGTCCTTCTTGCCGTAGTCCATGTGACCATAGACCTTCTTGCCGTCGATCTCGCGGCCGGTGAAGAATTCCGCGATATCCTCGTAGGCAGACCAGTTGACGGGAACGCCGAGGTCGTAGCCGTACTTCGCCTTGAAGTCTGCCTTGTTATTCTCGTCGTTGAACCAGTCGTACCGGAACCAGTAGAGGTTGGCGAACTGCTGGGTCGGCAGCTGATAGAGCTTTTTGTCCGGCGCGGTCGTGAACGACGTGCCGATGAAGTCCTTGATGTCGAGTGTCGGGGACGTCACGTCCTCGCCTTCGCCAGCCATCCAGTCGGTCAGGTTGCGCACCTGCTGGTAGCGCCAATGCGTGCCGATGAGGTCCGAGTCGTTGACATAGGCGTCATAGATATTCTCGCCGGACTGCATCTGCGTCTGCAGCTTCTCGACGACGTCGCCTTCGCCGATCAGGTCGTGCGTGACCTTGATGCCGGTGATGTCGGTGAACGCCTTGGCCAGAACCTTGGACTCATATTCATGCGTGGTGAGCGTCTCGGAAACGACCTTGATCTCCATGCCGGCAAAAGGCTTTGCCGCATCGATATACCACTGCATTTCATTTTCCTGGTCGGCGCGTGAGAGCGTCGACAGATCGCCGATCTCTGCGTCGAGGAACGTCTTTGCCTCGTCCATGCCGGCAAATGCCGACCCGGTAAAGGCGAGCAGCATGGCTGCCGTCGATGTTAGAAGATGCCGTCGCATGAGTAGTCCTCCTCTTAAGGTTTCTGCGATTGCGGTCACGGGCGCCAGGACCCTCCCCCGGCAAAACCCGTGTCGTTCAGATGCCTCAGACCAGCTTGAAGACGCCGATGGCGTAGACAACGGACAGGGCAAGAGCCCACCACACGTTGGGACCGACAAGCCCCAGCCATGCAAGGTGAATGAAGGCGCTGCCGAGCAGCGACACGAAGAGGCGGTCTCCCCGTGTCGTCTCGAAGCGCAGGATGCCGACGCGCGGATGGCCGCCGGGCGAAAGGAATTCCCAGATCCCCATGCCGATGAGCAGCGTCAGGATCGTCACGAAGAACAGGACCGTCGGCAGCGTCCACGCCATCCAGGAGAAGTTCATGTCGGTCTCCTTACACGCGGCCGAGGGCAAAGCCCTTGGCGATGTAGTTGCGGACGAAATAGATGACGATGGCGCCGGGGATGATGGTGAGCACGCCGGCTGCCGCCAGCACGCCCCAGTCCATGCCAGACGCCGAGACGGTGCGCGTCATGATGGCGGCGATGGGCTTTGCATCCGTCGTCGTCAGCGTCCGGGCGATCAGCAGTTCGACCCAGGAAAACATGAAGCAGAAGAAGGCGGCGACGCCGATGCCGGATGCGATCAGGGGAATGTAGATCTTTACGAAGAAGCGCGGGAAGGAATAGCCGTCGATATAGGCGGTCTCGTCGATTTCCTTCGGCACACCCGACATGAAGCCTTCGAGGATCCAGACCGCGAGCGGCACGTTGAACAGGCAGTGGGCAAGAGCCACCGCGATATGCGTGTCGATCAGACCGAAGGCCGAATAGAGCTGGAAGAACGGCAGGGCGAAAACGGCCGGCGGCGCCATACGGTTGGTCAAGAGCCAGAAGAACAGGTGCTTGTCGCCGAGGAACCGGTAACGCGAGAAGGCGTAGGCTGCGGGAAGCGCCGCCAGCACCGAGATCACCGTGTTCATCACCACATAGATGATCGAGTTGATGTATCCCTTGTACCAGGACGGATCGGTGAAGATCACCGCATAGTTCCGCAGCGTCGGTTCATGCGGATAGAGCGAAAAGGTGCTGGTGATCTCCATGTTCGTCTTGAAGCTCATATTCACGAGCCAGTAGATCGGCAGCAGCAGGAAGACGATGTAGAGCGTGGGTACCAGCCAGGACAGGCGGAGGCCGGTCGACGGGGCCGAGACGCGGCTTGCCGTCGTCGATGGCGGTGCGTTGACGGCCGGATTGGACATTGCGGTGGTCATGGTTTCTCCTCCCTTCCCGGATCAGTTCTGCGCGTCGCTGGTGGTCATCACGGTGTAGAAGATCCATGAGAGCAGCAGGATGATGAGGAAGTAGATCAGCGAGAGGGCGGCGGCCGGCCCGAGGTCGAACTGCCCGATGGCGGTTTTCACGAGGTCGATCGACAGGAACGTCGTGGAATTGCCGGGTCCGCCGCCGGTGATGACGAAAGGCTCGGTATAGATCATGAAACTGTCCATGAAGCGCAGCAGGAAGGCGATGAGCAGCACGCGCTTCATTTTCGGCAGCTGAATGTAGCGGAACACGGACCAGCGCGACGCGCCGTCGATTTTCGCGGCCTGATAATAGGCGTCGGGGATAGAGACGAGGCCGGCGTAGCAGAGCAGCACGACGAGGCTCGTCCAGTGCCAGACGTCCATGACGATCAACGTGACCCAGGCGTCGAAGACATTGTTGACGTAGTTGTAGGGAATGCCAAGAGCGGCCAGCGTGTAGCCGAGCAGGCCGATATCGACGCGGCCGAACACCTGCCAGATCGTGCCGACGACGTTCCACGGAATGAGCAGCGGCAGCGACATCAGGATGAGGCAGACCGGCACGCCAAAGCCCTTCTTCGGCATGTTCAGCGCGATGAGGATGCCGAGCGGGATCTCGATCGACAGGATGATGACCGAGAAGAGCAAGTTACGTTGCAGCGCGTCCCAGAAGCGGGACGAATGCAGCACCTGAATGAACCAGTCGGTGCCGGCCCAGAAGAATTCGTTGTTCCCGAAGGTGTCCTGAACCGAATAGTTGACGACTGTCATCAAAGGGATGACGGCGGAGAAGGCGACCAGCACCAGCACCGGCAGCACCATGAACCAGGCCTTGTTGTTCCAGGTCTTTTCCATGGATCAAACCCTCCCGTTGACATGCGACGGATCGGAAACCCGCCAGCTGTCTGCATAGATATTGACCGCCGCGGGATCGAACGTGACGCGCGGCTCGGACGGGATCTCGCTGTTTTCACCGACGACGATGGCCATCGGCCGGTTGGCAAACAGCGCGCGCACGATCTTGTGGCGACCGATATCCTCGACCTTGGAGATCGTCACCGGCATTCCCTCGCGGCCGAGCCGCACGAATTCCGGGCGGATACCCAGTTCCACCTTGGCGCCGCTCGCGATCTCGGGCGTAAAGCCGAGCAAGACCTGCCCACCACCGAGATCGGCCGTCGTCCCGTCGATGCGGGCCGGAATGACGTTCATGCCCGGTGAGCCGATGAAATAGCCGACAAAGGTGTGCTTCGGCTTTTCGAACAGCTCCGCCGGCGTGCCGATCTGCACGATCTCGCCGTCATACATCACCACCACCTTATCGGCGAAGGTCAGCGCTTCGGTCTGGTCGTGCGTGACGTACACCATGGTAAAGCCGAACTGCTTGTGCAGCCGCTTCAACTGCGAGCGCAGCACCCACTTCATATGCGGATCGATGACGGTCAGCGGCTCGTCGAACAGGATGGCGCTGACGTCGTTGCGCACGAGGCCGCGGCCGAGCGAGATCTTCTGCTTCTGGTCGGCCGTCAGACCGCGCGCGGTCTTCTTCGCCCAGGAAGAGAGATCGATCATTTCGAGGATTTCCTTGACCCGCCGATCGACCTCGGGTTCCGGAACGCGGCGATTGCGCAAGGGGAAAGCCAGATTGTCGTAGACGGTCATCGTGTCGTAGATCACCGGAAACTGGAACACCTGCGCGATGTTGCGGTCCTGCGTCGGCAGATTGGTCACATCGCGCCCGTCGAACAGGATGCGGCCTTCCGAGGGCGAAACGAGGCCGGAGATGATGTTCAGCAACGTGGTCTTGCCGCAGCCGGAGGGGCCGAGCAGCGCATAGGCGCCGCCATCGTCCCAATCGTGATGGACTTCCTTCAGCGAGTAGTCGGCCGGCGATTTCGGGTTCGGGCCGTAGGCGTGGCGGATATGATCGAGGCTGATGCGGGCCATGTCTGTCTCCTCACGCCGCTCTGTCGAGACGGCCGGCGATGGCGCGTCCGTCGGTGGAAAAGGCCATGAGATGGCGGGTGTCGAGCGCCAGGTTCACGCGCGTGTCCGGCTCGATATTGCGGATGCCGGGCTCCAGCATGACCCAGCGTGCCCCGGCGCTCTCCACATGCACGAAGCTCTCCGAACCGGCGATCTCGCTAATGACTATGCGCGCCGGAAGCACGGCCGCCGCATCCGAAGTGCCGTCCAGCGACAGATGGTAGGGGTGGAACCCGACGATGCAGGGACCGTCGGCGATGTCGGCGAGATGGGCGGGAACGGGCAGAAGCGGCGCACCATCCTGCAGGAAGCTGCCACCGGACTTCACCACAGCCAATGTATTGAGCGGCGGATCGGCAAAAGTCTTGGCTGTGACCAGATCGACTGGCCGGCGGTAGACGTCGATGGTCGGGCCGAACTGGCTGATGCTGCCGTGATGCATGGTCGCGGTATGGCCGCCGAGCAGCAGGGCTTCGCCCGGCTCGGTCGTCGCGTAGACGAATATGGCGCCGGAAGCCGCGAAGATCTTCGGCAGTTCCTCGCGCAGTTCCTCGCGCAGCTTGTAGTCGAGGTTGGCGAGCGGCTCGTCGAGCAGCACGAGGCTTGCATTCTTGACGATCGCGCGCGCCAGCGCCGTGCGCTGCTGCTGGCCGCCCGAGAGATTGAGGGGCGTGCGGGCGAGATAGGGCGTCAGCTTCATCAGCTCGGCCGCTTGTTTCACCTCGCGGTCGATGGTGGCGGCATCCTTGCCGGCGATCCGCATCGGCGAGGCGATGTTCTCATAAACCGTCATGGCGGGGTAGTTGATGAACTGCTGGTAGACCATAGCAACCGAGCGATCCTGCACGCGAACGCCGGTCACGTCCTTGCCGTCGAAACGGATCGTGCCGGATGTCGGCTTGTCGAGGCCGGCCATCAGCCGCATCAGCGAGGTTTTGCCCGACAAGGTCGGTCCGAGCAGCACGTTCAGCGAACCGCGCTGCAGGACGAGGTTCGTCGGATGGATATGGGTATCCGCTCCTACGACCTTTGTGATGTTCGTCAGTTCCAGCATGTCTTTCCTCCCAGCCCGCGGCGCTCCCTCCTTGGAGCAGCCTCAGGCGACGCAGCGCGCCGTCAAATCCTGCATGTCATCCGCGAGCGCGCTCGCCTCGGCTCCCGAAAGGTTCAGTCCAAGCTTCGTGCGGCGCCAGAGGATATCCTCCGCCGTGCGCGCCCACTCCTGTTCGATCAGATAGCGAACCTCGGCTTCGTAGAGATCCGCCCCGTAATGCCGCCCGAGCCCCTCGATCGACTGCGCATCGCCGACGATCTTCCCGGAGAGCGTTCCATAGAGCCGGACCAGCCGCCGCGCGTGGCGATCGCTGAGAAAGCCGTAACGGTTTTTCAGTGTAGCCACCTCGGCCTCGTAGCTCGTCGGCGCGAAGTCGCCGCCCGGCAGCGTGCTCTTCGCCGTCCACGGCGTGCCCTTGCTGCCGATCGCTTCGCCGATCTTTTCCAGCGCATGCTCCGCAAGACGGCGATAGGTGGTGAGCTTGCCGCCAAAGACGTTGAGCAGCGGCGCAGCATCATCGTCCCCCTCGACCTTCAGGACGTAATCGCGGGTCGCTTCCTGCGCCTTCGAAGCACCGTCGTCGAACAGCGGCCTGACACCCGAATAGCTCCAAACGATATCCTCGCGGCGCACTGGTTCAGCGAAATATTCGCTGGCTGCCTTGCAGAGATAATCCGTTTCCGCATCCGTGATGCGAATGTCCTTGGGGTCGCCGGTAAAATCCTGGTCCGTCGTGCCGATCAGCGTGAAATCGCGCTCGTACGGAATGGCGAAAATGATACGACCATCCGGGTTTTGGAAGAAATAGGCCCTGGGATCGTTGAACTTCTGGCGGATGACGATGTGGCTGCCCTGCACGAGACGGACATTATGGACTTGATTCTTGCCGACCGCATTGGAGAGCACGCGGTCCACCCAGGGACCAGCCGCATTGACCAGCATCCGCGCCATGACGCGCCGGACCGGGCCGCCCTTGCCTTCCTGAATATCGACTGCCCACAACTTGCCCTCGCGCCGGGCCGAGACAACGCGGCTACGCGAAAGGATCTCCGCGCCGCGATTGGCAGCGTCGCGGGCGTTGAGCACCACGAGGCGCGCATCGTCCACCCAGCCATCCGAATATTCGAAGGCCTTGGTGAAGAGCGGCTTCAGCGGCTTGCCGGCGGGATCGCGCCGCATATCGAGCGTCTTCGTTGCCGGCAAAAGCTTGCGGCCGCCGATATGGTCATAAAGGAACAGGCCGAGGCGAATGAGCCAGGCAGGACGAATGCCGCCCTTGTGAAATGGCAGGACAAAGCGCATCGGCCAGATGATGTGCGGCGCCATGGCCCAGAGCACTTCGCGCTCCATCAGCGATTCCCGAACGAGCCTGAACTCGTAATGCTCGAGGTAACGCAGGCCGCCATGGATGAGCTTGGTCGCGCCGGACGATGTGCCCGAAGCGAAATCGTTCATCTCGGCAAGGCCGACCGAGTATCCGCGGCCGATGGCATCGCGTGCGATGCCACAGCCGTTGATCCCGCCACCTATGACGAAAATATCGAAAGGTTCCTGCCCAGTCATGTTCCCCGCCCCTTTCGCAATGCAGCATAAATGCGCACCTGCGAAACAAGGACATCTAAAGCGAAATTGAAACGAATGTCAAATGAAAGAGAATGTAAATCCTTATTTACGGTCCGGAAACCGATTACGCTGTCTCCATCAAGGTCACATTATGCTCGCGGCAGATGGCGCGAACGCTGTCTGAAGGGCAACGGTCGGTGATGAACGAATCGACCTGGGAGATGTGACCGATACGAACCGGCGCGGTACGATCGAACTTGGACGAATCTGAAACCAGAATGACGTGGCGGGCATTGGCGATAATGGCTTGGGCAACCTTCACCTCGCGAAAATCATAGTCGAGCAAGGCCCCGTCCTCATCGATGGCGGAGACGCCGATGATGGCGAAATCGACCTTGAACTGACGGATGAAATCGACCGCAGCCTCCCCCACGATGCCGCCGTCGGACCCACGCACGACGCCGCCGGCAATGACGACCTCGATCTGCGGATAGACCCGTAAGCGATTGGCAACGTTGATATTGTTGGTGATCACCATCAGCGACTTATGATCGACAAGCGCGTCGCCGACCGTCTCGGTGGTGGTGCCGATGTTGATGAAGAGAGACGCGTTGTCTGGAATGAGGGCGGCTGCGGCACGGCCGATCGCCTGCTTTTCCAAGGCGGCCATCGAGCGGCGCTCTTCATATTCGACATTCTCGTTGCCGCGCGGAATGACGGCTCCGCCATGAATGCGGTTGAGCGCGCGCGCGTCGCAAAGATCGTTCAGGTCCTTGCGGATCGTCTGCGGGGAAACAGAGAAACGGAGCGCGAGGTCCTCGACCAGCACACGGCCCTGTTCGCGCGCGATCGATATGATCTCGCTCTGACGCGATGATAGCAGCACGACGACCTCCCTTTCGTTTTCTTCAATCTAGGCAGAAAACGAAAGGAGCACAATCGACCTTAGTGCGTTGTTGCGAGAACGGCCTCAATCTCCGCCAACGAGGGCATGGCCGGCGCCGTTCCGCGCCGTGTGACGGAGATGCCGGCTGTCGCGCAGCCGAATCGGACGGCCTCCGGCGGGTTACGCCCGGCGGAGAGGGCCGCGGAGAAGCCACCGACGAAAGCATCGCCTGCCCCCGTCGTATCGATCACCGGCCCGACGCTGAAAACCGGCAGATGATCGGAATGCCCCGATGTGTGGAGAAGGACGCCACGACCGCCCAGCGTGATGACGGCCGCGCCGGCGCCGCGTTTCAACAGGGCATCCCCGGCACGGCGCGCATCGTCAAGCGTCTCGATACCAAAACCGACGAGGGCTGCCGCCTCGGTTTCGTTGGGGATGATGTAGTCGCTCAAACCGTAGAGCATGTCGGGAAAGGTTTCGGCCGGTGCGGGATTGAACACTGTGACGACGTCGGCATTTCGTGCGATTTCAAGCGCTCGCTGTGCGGCCGCCACCGGCTGTTCCAGCTGGGTAACGAAGATGGCGGACTGCTCTATGGTCGCGCGGGCCGCCTCGACATCCTCCACGCCGATCGTGCCGGCCGCGCCGGGATAGACGATGATGGCGTTGTCACCATTGTTCTCGTTGACATAGATGAACGCCGCGCCTGTCGGCTCCGTATCCATGACGGTCAGAACCGGCGTGACGCCGGCATCCGCATAGGTTTTCTGCGCGAGATCGCCGAACGTATCCCGACCGATCTTCGATATGAAGGAGACGGCAGCACCGGCGCGGGCCGCGGCGACAGCCTGATTCGAACCCTTGCCGCCCGGCCCGACCGCAAATCCGCTGCCACGAATCGTCTCGCCGACGACCGGCATGCGCGCCGCAAGATAGGTCGTATCGGCAACGAAAATTCCAAGAATCGATACGGCGTTCTTCACGTGTCTTCTCCTCTCGACCGGCTTCTCCTCCCGATCACCCGCTTATCGCCTCGCAAACCCACAGCCCGTCATGGGCTGCAGCGCGTCTTATCCCTTGTCGTTCATCGCGGCACGCAGCGTCGCGTTGACCCGGTCCTGCCAGCCGGGGCCGCCGGACTGGAAGTGCGCCAGAACATCGCTGTCGATCTTCAGCGTCACCATCTCGCGGGTCTTGGGAATGACCTGACGTTCCACCGCCGGAGCGACGGGTTTCTTGACAGGCTTAAACAGCGCTTCGGCTGCATCCTTGGCACTCATAGGCCGGCGGGGGGTGATCGCCATCGATCGTATCCTCATGTCGAGTGGAAAATCCGACTCTATCAGCAATTACGATCGCACGTGACGGAATCCGCACGGTTTTCGCAACGTCCACAAGCGAATTTTCAGGCACGCCGTGCCGGACGTCCGATGCGGCTGGAAAGATGTCCCGCGGGGCTTTTTCTGGATTTGCGACAGTATTTCTACGCATTATCCCCCATTATCCGCCACCTTGGCGCAGGCAGCAGACCGCAGGCGTTTGACAAACCCCATTCCGTGCCGTACAACATGCTCATCGATACTTTGTTTGCCGATCGTTTTTTTGCTGCGCTCTGCGCCACGTGATAAAATCCCCTCTCAAAAGTCGACAAAAATCTTGCCATGCGTCGTATGGCGGGCAACGAATATTGCACTGAAAGGGTTTGTCATGACCACAGGCACCGTAAAATGGTTTAACGCTACCAAGGGCTTCGGCTTCATTCAGCCGGACGACGGCTCGGCCGACGTTTTCGTTCACATCTCGGCCGTCGAACGCGCTGGCATGCGCGAAATCGTCGAAGGCCAGAAGCTCGGCTTCGAGCTCGAGAAGGACCGCAAGTCGGGCAAGATGTCCGCCGGATCGCTCCAGGCGGCTTAAGTCTTTCGCTACCCTTGACCGCGGATGTACCGGCATGGGAAGCATGAGATGGTGAAAGGTCAGGCGGATGCCTGGCCTTTTTGCGTCGGCTGACAATCACGATCGGCAGCGTTTGCAGGTTTTGCCGGCGGCGCATGTTCTTTCGCGCGGCGCGGATTTGATGCATAATGCGGCGGCAGAGCCGAAGGGCCTGCTAGCTCATCGACCCACCTTGGTGGGCTGCAGCGGATCCAGCCAGTGCAGAAAGACGCGGCAGCTTCGCTGCCATCGAGAAAGTAGAACAAGGAAGACACGTTGAGACACCCGAACGACAATGGCTTCAACGAACGCCGCAAGACGGCAATCGAAGCCAAGAAGCAGCTCCTTGCAAAATTTGCTGCAGCCCCCAAGCCGACCGATCCTGAAATGCAGGCCCAGCTTGCGGCTCGCGAAGCGACCGCCAAGGCCCGTGAAGAGCGCCGCGCAGAACGCGAAGCCCTGAAGAGGGTCGAAAATGAACGTCAGATGGCTGAGGCCGCCGAAGCCGCAGCTGCTGCCGAAGCCAGTGAGCGCGCAGAAGCCGAAGCCCGCCAGGCAGAAGTCAACGATCGCGTCGCCCGCGTCGTGGCTGATGAGGCAGCGCGCAAGGCCGAACGCGACCGTCGCTATGCGGCACGCAAAGCTCGTCAGGGCTGACGTCTTCTGGCAATCGGACGATGGCGGTGCATTGCGCCGCCATCCCGCAGTTTGTCAGTTTTCATACGCCATGCCGACGCGCCTCTGCTCCCTTGATCGCTCACGATTGTTGGAGCCCTATACAGCGCCCGGCCGGCGATTTGGCGACAGCGAGCTGTAAGACGCTCTCAGTTTTGCTGTAACGCTCCCTACCTGCTGCAATATTTTCCCGACGTCGACACCGATTGAAGGACGCCTGCAGCAACCTCGACCGCCGAAGTCCAATGATCGGCGCTGACAAGCGACAGATCGGACGGCGTTTCGCAAGGCCCGCCTGCCGTAGCATTCTCTTCGGCGGGCAACCGCTTGCAGCCTGCCGTGCCCGTGAGATCGTGAGATCGTGGCCCATATGAATGTGGGAGGGCGCTTATCCCACTTGAAGGACCCGAAATGACCGCTCTGACACTGACGCCGACGCAGATCCGCGGATTGAAGCTTGCCAAGGACGGCAATCTCTTCCCGCAGGAGGCCAAGAAGTGGACGCACGAGAACGCCACCATCACCTATGCGAAGACCGACCGCTTCAAGGAACGCCCGCAGAAGATCAAGTTCGTGACGACCACGACGCTCGACGAACTGCGAGGCATGGGCCTGCTGCGTACCATCGAGGCTGACAGCGCACCGCTGGAAACGCCGCACGAAATCACGATGGCCGGCAAGATCTGGCTGCTCCAGAACAAATAATCAGACGTTCGGCAACGCTTGGGATTTGCGATCCCATCGGCGTCTTCCCGGCATCGATGGTCAGCGCGCCTCTGCAGACATGACGTTTCTGGCGTCATTTGCGGTATCGTTACCTGAATGCTCTTCGCGGACCGTTCCGGCCTTGCCGACGGGCGTCGTTCGTTCATATAGGTAGGACATGCGGCTGACACCGCGCGTCCATCCGATATCGAACACGAAAACAGCACCGAAGGCCCGGATATGATCTCGCTTACGCATCTTCGGACACGGCTTTGACGGATTCAGCAGAGACGGCTTACGGCGAGACGGATCGGCTCCGGCAGCTCGGCTGGTCAGAAGTGTTCGCGGAACAACTCGCGCCTGATGAGGGCGATCTGCAGATTCTGCGCGTTTCCTCCGTTCACCGATCGCGCATCGATGTAATCGATGTGGACGGCGCTGCGGACGTGGTTTTGTCGCCCAATACGAATACCGCCGACTTCGCCGTCGGCGACTGGGTGCTGGCATCGCCGCTTACCCGAGACTTCGTGCGGCGTCTCGACCGCAAGACGGTTCTCCAGCGGCGAACCGAAGGCAGCCACGGGCAGCAGCTGGCGGCCGCCAATGTCGATACGCTCTTCATCGTCACGTCCTGCAATGCGGACTTCAATCCGGCACGGCTCGAACGCTACCTCATCATGGCGAACCAGGCGGGAACGCGGCCGGTCATCGTGCTGACGAAGGCCGATACCGTCGAGGACGCCGAAACCTATGAAACGCAGGCGCGTGCGCTCCAACGGGACTTGCCCGTCGTGGTTCTCAATGCCCGCTCGCCCGATGCTCTTTCGAAACTTTCTCCCTGGTGCGGCATGGGCGAAACGGTAGCGCTTGTGGGGTCCTCGGGCGTCGGTAAATCGACGCTGGTGAATACGCTCGCCGGGTCCGGCGCAGAAGCGCAGCAGAAGACCGGCGAAATCCGTCAGCATGATGCGAAGGGTCGCCACACGACCACCGCCCGCTCGCTTCATTCCATTGCAGGCGGCGGCTGGGTCATCGACACGCCCGGCATCCGGACGCTCTATGTGAGCGACGTCACCGACGGCATCGATACCCTGTTTGCCGAAATCATCGAACTTGCTCCCCATTGCCGCTTCCGCGACTGCACCCACCAGCACGAACCGGGATGCGCCGTCCAGGCGGCTGTCGCCGGCGGCACGCTCGACGCCGCGCGCCTTGAACGCTGGCGCGGGTTGCTGGCCGAAAACCGGGAGAAGACGCCGGTTTCGAGCGGTCCGAAAGGCAACAAGATCTTTCGGAAGAAAAAATATTAGCACGGCGCCAAACCGCGCAGTCAAAGCCTGTCTGGCAAGCCGGCACAGGTGCGCAACCCATTGCCAAGTCTGCGATATGGGCGCAAAGTGTCGCCATCGGCAGCAGATGATGCGGGCGCTGCCGTTCGGGGTGATGAAGCCCTGGCCCCAAGCAAAGGAGGACATCATGTCTTCCAATTCCACGGCATTCGTTCCGACTTTCGCTTCACAGACGGCGCTCTTCCTCGTGAAGGCAACGCCCGTTATATCGCTGATCTTCATCACCTACTGCACGCTCATGGGCTTCGTCTGGTAGACCAGTTGAGCCCGCAAACACATTCGGAGGACATCATGGCCAAAGGTCAAGTTCGCGGTAACAAGGAAACCCGCAAGCCCAAGAAGGAAAAGGCAGCCGCAACCCCCGCTCCTGCGCTCGGTTCGCAGGTCAAGGCCGCAGCTGCTGGCAAGAAGGGCTGAAACGCTTCCGCTCGTGCCGGCTGCGCCAACCCGCAGCGGCACGGCTGTTCGCGTTCCGAGCTTCTGAACGGCAAACCAACCTGAGTGGAAACACCTGCATCATTCCTGCAGTTACAATCGATCTCGGATTGAGATGACGCAGCAGATATAGCGAATTGATTGCGTCAGACATGACGCGCGGCCAGGTGCGATAGGTCGCCATCTCCCGGCACCCATGCTCGAATCGCGCCCGCCGCAGGTGCACTTTCCCCTCCCCAGGATCTACCGGATTGCCCACGAAATATGCGTTGGCGGATGAAAGTTTTGGCACACCGCCGAGATGTTCGGCATGTTTTTACCGGACGGTAAATTTTTGACCTTTTGATAAATTTATCGCTGGTGCATTTTAATTTTTCGGTGCAGGTTTGCCGTAAAGCAGAGCCCGAGAGGCAGGGTTCAGGCAGGTAAAGAGGGGATCGCACCGTGGAAATTGGCATCTTCATTCCGATCGGCAACAATGGCTGGCTGCTCTCGGAGAACGCTCCGCAGTACAAGCCGACCTTCGAGATGAACAAGGAAATCACCTTGAAGGCCGAGAAGTACGGCCTCGATTTCGTGCTGTCCATGATCAAGCTGCGCGGCTTCGGCGGCAAGACGGAATTCTGGGATCACAACTTGGAATCCTTCACGCTGATGGCTGGCCTTGCCGCCGTCACCACCCGCATCAAGCTGTTCGCGACGGCCGCCAGCCTCGTCATGCCGCCCGCTATCGTGGCGCGAATGGCGTCCACCATCGACAGTATCTCCAACGGCCGCTTCGGTCTGAACCTCGTGACCGGCTGGCAACGTCCGGAATATTCACAGATGGGCCTGTGGCCGGGCGACGAATATTTCTCCAAGCGCTACGAATATCTCGCAGAATATGCAACCGTTCTGCGGGACCTTTGGGAAACCGGCACCAGCGACCTGAAGGGCGAATTCTTCCAGATGGACGACTGCCGCCTCTCCCCTCGCCCCCAGGCCGACATGAAGATCATCTGCGCCGGATCCTCCACCGCCGGCATGGATTTCTCGGCCGCGTATGCCGACTATAATTTCTGCTTCGGCGTCGGCGTCAACACGCCGAAAGCTTTCGCGCCGGCCGCAGAACGGCTGATCGCCGCGACAGAGAAGACCGGCCGCGACGTCTCGTCCTTCGTGCTGTTCATGATCATCGCGGACGAAACCGACGAAGCGGCCCGCGCCAAGTGGGAACACTACAAGGCCGGCGCCGACCAGGAGGCGATCCAGTGGCTCGGCATTCAGGGCGCGGCGGACACGCGCTCCGGCACGGACACCAACGTCCGCCAGATGGCCGATCCGGTCTCCGCCGTAAACATCAACATGGGAACGCTGGTCGGCTCCTACGAGACGGTCGCCCGGCTGCTCGACGAAGTGCCGACGGTGCCCGGCACGGGCGGAGTCCTGCTGACGTTCGACGATTTCCTAAAAGGCGTCGAGGATTTCGGAACGCGCATCCAGCCGCTGATGGCCTGCCGCCAGCACGTAAAGAAGATGACCTTGGAGGCTGCACAATGAGCGAAACCGTAACCGCCGGCTACCAGCTGCCTCGTCGTCATGTCCAGAGCGTCACCGTTCCCGCCCGCCCCGAACCGATCAGCCTCAAGCCGAACGAAACGGCTGTGGTCGTCGTGGATATGCAGAATGCCTATTCCACCGAAGGTGGCTATGTCGATCTCGCCGGTTTCGACATCGCCGGCGCCAAGGGCACGATCGCCAACATCAAGAAGACGCTGGATGCGGCCCGCGCGGCCGGCGTGCTCGTTGTCTACTTCCAGAACGGCTGGGACAAGGACTATGTCGAGGCCGGCGGCCCGGGATCGCCAAACTGGCACAAGTCCAATGCACTGAAAACGATGCGCGCGCGGCCGGAACTGCAGGGCCAGCTTCTCGCCAAGGGCACTTGGGACTACGCGATCGTCGATGAACTGCAGCCGCAGCCGGGCGATATCCTTGTGCCGAAGACGCGCTATAGCGGCTTCTTCAACACGAACATGGACAGCGTCCTGCGCGCCCGCGGCATCCGCAATCTCGTTTTCGTCGGCATCGCCACCAATGTCTGCGTGGAAAGCTCGTTGCGCGACGCCTTCCACCTCGAATATTTCGGCATCATGCTCGAGGATGCGACGCATCACCTCGGACCGGAATTCATTCAGCAGGCGACGGTCTACAATGTCGAGAAGTTCTTTGGGTGGGTATCCACCGTCAACGATTTCTGCGGCGCGATCTCTCAGGTCGCACCCGATCAGTCCTGAACCCAGCAACGCGCAGCGTCCCACTTCGATCAAGGAGACACCATGCCCAAGTCCATCATCGTTCCCGAAGGCACACACAAGCCGATCGCCCCGTTTTCTCCCGGCACGCTCGCCGATGGCGTGGTCTATGTCTCCGGCACACTGCCCTTCGACAAGAACAACGACGTGGTTCATGTGGGCGACGCCGGCGCGCAGACCCGCCACGTGCTTGAGACCATCAAGTCGGTGATCGAGACGGCCGGTGGCACGATGGGCGACGTGACGATGAATCACATCTTCATCACCGATTGGGCGAATTACCAGGCCGTTAATGCCGTCTATGCGGAATATTTTCCGGGCGACAAGCCGGCCCGATTCTGCATCCAGTGCGGTCTCGTCAAGCCGGACGCGCTGATTGAAATCGCGACCATCGCCCATATCGGCTGAGACAGGTCGCATCCACGACCGTCGGACCGAATACCGACAAAGGCGGACACATGCATTTCGATCTTCACGGCCGCACGGATGCGGACGCACGCACCGTTCTGCTGTCCTCCGGCCTCGGCGGCTCAGGCGCTTACTGGGCAGAGCAGATATCGGTACTCTCACCCGATTTCCGCGTCGTGACTTATGATCACAGGGGCACGGGCCGCACCGGCGGCGACGTGCCGGAGAGCGGCGGCATCCGCGCGATGGCGGATGATGTGTTGGAGATATTGGACGCGCTGGATGTAGAGCAGGTCGACTTCGTCGGTCACGCGCTCGGCGGCCTCATCGGGCTCGATATCGCGCTCCGCCAGCCACTCCGCATCGGTCGTCTCGTGCTGGTCAATGCCTGGAGCAAGGCCGATCCGCATTCGGGGCGCTGCTTCGACATCCGCATCCAGCTTCTGGAGAAATCCGGCATTCCCGCCTTCATCAAGGCGCAACCGCTGTTTCTCTATCCTGCCGTGTGGATGGCGGAGAACCCCGAGCGCATGGCCACCGACGAAGCCCATGGCATCGCGCATTTTCAGGGCAAGCCGAACATCCTGCGCCGCATCGCAGCACTGCGTGCGTTCGACATCGACGACCGGCTTGCCGAGATCGGTCACGAAACGCTGGTGATGGCGACGAAGGACGATCTTCTTGTTCCCTGGACCCGGTCGCAACGGCTGGTCGAAGGGCTTGCGAACGCGGTGCTGGATCTCGTCGATCACGGCGGTCACGCCGTCAACGTGGTCGATCCCGGCCCGTTCAATCAACGGCTCTTGCAGTTTCTCAAAAGCCCTGATGACACGAAAGCTACCGCATCATGAGCATTGCCGTTTCCAAACGAATAGATCTCTCGGAAATTTCGGACAACGACACGCGGCGCGCGGCGTTCCGCGGCGCGATGGCGAAGCTCGGCGCCGCGGTCAATATCATCACGACGGACGGGCCGGGTGGCCGCACCGGCTTCGCAGCAACCGCCGTGTGCAGCGTGACCGACGATCCGCCGACCCTGCTCGTCTGCCTCAACCGCTCGGCCTCTGTGTATGAGGCCGTCACGACCAATAAGGTGCTCTGCGTCAACACGCTCAATTCCGGTCACCAACCCCTCTCGCAGCTTTTCGGCGGCAAGACACCAGCGGCCGAACGTTTCGCCACGGCCGACTGGTCTGTTCTGACGACGGGCGCGCCAGCTCTGGAGGACGCGCTGGTGTCTTTCGATTGCGTGATCGAGGCCACCGTCTCGCAGGGTACACACGACGTGCTCTTTTGCCGCGTCGTCTCCACCGCGACCCGCGCGGAGGGACAGGCGCTGTTTTATTTCGACCGGGCATATCATACGGTTTCCGGCTGATCGCTGCCCGAGCGGGAAACCAGAACCGTCGAAAATCTCTGGCCGGATGCCGGATTTCAGACGGCCGGATATGGCTTCCGGTCTGATCGACCGGAAGCCACGTTAGACTCCTACCACTCGGCGACGCTTCCGTCAGAATGGCGCCAAAGCGGATTGCGCCAGCGATGGCCCTCGGCGGCGCGGGCGATCACGTATTCCTCGTCCACCTCGATGCCGAGGCCCGGACCCTGCGGGATGGAAACGAAGCCGTCCTCGTAGTGGAAGACCTCCTTGTTGGAGATGTAATCGAGGATATCATTGCCGGTGTTGTAATGGATGCCGAGGCTCTGCTCCTGGATGAAGGCATTGTAGCTGACGGCGTCTACCTGCAGGCAGGCCGCGAGCGCGATAGGGCCGAGCGGGCAATGCGGTGCCAGCGCCACGTCGTAAGCCTCAGCCATCGCTGCGATCTTGCGGCACTCGGTAATGCCGCCGGCATGCGAAAGATCCGGCTGGAGGATGTCGACGTAGCCGTCGGTCAGGACCTGCTTGAAGTCCCAACGCGAATATAGCCGCTCGCCGAGCGCGATGGGCGTCGAGCAATGATTGGCAATTTCCTTCAGCGCCTCGCGATTTTCCGAGAGCACGGGTTCCTCAATGAACATCAGGTTATAGGGCTGCAACTCCTTGGCCAGCACCTTGGCCATCGGCCGGTGCACGCGACCATGGAAATCGACACCGATGCCGACATGCGGGCCGATCGCCTCGCGGATGATGGCGATCGTCTCGACGGCGCGCTCGACCTTGTCCCAGCTATCGACGATCTGCATCTCCTCGCAGCCGTTCAGCTTGATGGCCTTGAAGCCACGGGCGACGACCTCGCGCGCATTGTTGGCGACGTCGCTCGGACGATCGCCACCGATCCAGGAATAGACCTTGATCTTGTCGCGAACCTGCCCGCCGAGCAGCGAGTGGATCGGCTGGCCGAGCGCTTTGCCCTTGATATCCCACAGTGCCTGATCGATGCCGGCAATCGCGCTCATGTGAATGGCACCGCCGCGGTAGAAACCGCCGCGATACATCACATTCCAATGATCCTCGATCAGGAAAGGGTCCTTGCCGATCAGGTAGTCCTCGAGCTCGTGGACGGCCGCTTGCACGGTCAGCGCCCGGCCTTCAACCACGGGTTCGCCCCAGCCGGTAATGCCCTCATCGGTCTCGATCTTCAGGAACATCCAGCGCGGAGGCACGATGTAGGTGGTCAGTTTCGTGATTTTCATAGGATCTGTCTCGGAAGTGACGGGTGGTTCGGAAGGAAAGAAGGTGATCAAGACGATGGCGTGCGCCTTCGCAACGCTTTTGCCAGATCGCGAGCCGCGAGGTCCAGCATGCGCATCGAACAGTCCCGGGCGGCGGCCTTGTCCCGCACCCTCAGGGCCTCGATCAGCGCGCGGTGGATATCCACGGCTTCGCCCCGGGCGTCAACAGCCGCGTTGGAGGCATGCAAGGCAAATTCGAGCGCTGCCTGGATGATGCTCGAAAGCTGCATGAAGACCTGATTGTGGCTGGCCTTCATGAGATTGGTGTGAAAGGCGACATCAGCGGCCGTGAAGGCTTCCACATCGCCCTCGGCTTCCTGCATGCGCTGCCAGGCGCTCTCGATTTCCGCAATCTCCTGCACCGTGGCGCGCTCGGCGGCAAGTTCCGCCGCGAAGGGCTCGGTCGCGCGACGCGCCTCCAGAATGGATTGGAGGAGGTCGAGATCGAAGATCCGGGGGCCGATCCATTCCAGCACCTGCCGATCGAGCAGATTCCACTCTTCGCGCGGGCAGATCTGGGTGCCAATCCGCGAGCGCCCCCGCACCATACCCTTGGATTCCAGGACCTTCAGCGTTTCCCGGATCACGGTCCGGCTGACGCCATAGCGGATGCCGAGCTCGTTCTCGGTCGGCAGCATGCCGTTCGGCGGGAAGAGATCGGCGCAGATGTCGGAAGCGAGCGAGCGCGTCACGTTCTTCTGCACGCGCGGACGCTTGACCGAAACGTCGCTGCCGGCCGTTGCAGGCAGCAGAATGATGCGTTCACGCGGTCTTCTCATAAACGCCTCCTTTTTTCTGCCCGTCGGGCTTTACAGTCTAATCCAGCGGATGTGGCGCGCGTGACGTAATCGGCCGACCAGCGGCCTGGCCCGGCAAATCACCAATACCGAAGACACGATACATCAGATCCTCAATCATCATACAATAAAATTTCCGGATATGATGAAAGGTTTGTGCTGACTGTCGGCTGGCAGCGCTCGTCCGCGGACTCGTCATCCTCCTGGCCGTTTTCCTCGACATCTGCGCTCAGCCGCCGCTAGCCTTCGAGCATAGATTCTACGTGTCCCCGTAAATTTTTTTCTCGTCACCAATACCTAACGCAATGACGTCCGAACGATTCTGCGGTTGGTGCGTGGCCGTACTGCAGCAGCCATATGCATTCGCGCTAAACTTGCAGAACAGATACTGCAGCGCATGACAACCCTTTACCACTTTGCAAACACACGCGCATTAGCGCTGTCAATTGAAGACGACGCGCAAATGCCTTTAACGTAGAGGCCGCCGCAGGTTACCCCAAATAAAGGGTTGTAAGTGCCACGGGAGGACGATTACCCCAGATAGAATTTACCCAAACGGATGAGGAATTCGGGAGGTGCGTATTAACCTCCCATTAGGTTTTTAAGTGCAACCTTACGGAGAACCAAGGGGGCTTGGCTTTACAGCAAAACTAGAGGTCTCGTGATGTCGATCATGTCACGTTTTACGCGTGACGCCTCCGGCGTCGCCGCGATCGAATTCGCCATCATCGCGCCGCTTTTTCTGGCCGTTATGTTTACGATGGTTGCTTGGGGCCTTTATCTCGGGGCAACCCATTCCGTCCAGCAGATCGCAGCCGACACCGCACGCGCTGCTATTGCCGGCCTCTCGGCAAGCGAGCGCAATGCCTTGGCGTCCGCTTATATCGGCGCGATGAAACCGGGCGAGTTCGCTCTCATCAATCAGAAGAAGCTCAACGTCTTGGTTGAGGACGACAAGGTTCGCCCCAATCAGTTTACCGTCAAGCTCACCTATGATGCCAGCGATCTGCCAATCTGGAACCTGATGACATTCGCCCTGCCGGACACCATCATCGCGCGTTCCGCGACGATCCGGATCGGAGGTGCATAATGCCGATTCCCCTCACCCGGAAGATGCAGGCCTTCCGATCCCGTCAAGACGGCAACGTCGCCATCATGACGGCGCTCGTCCTGCCCGCCTGTATCAGCGTGCTCGCCATCGGTGTCGATTACGGTCACCTGACGCTGGAACGCCGGGAGATGCAGGTCGCAGCGGATCTGACCGCAATCGCAGTCGCTTCCGATATGGCACATGCGGAAGCGGCAGCCTTGTCGCATATCGAGAACAACCGTCTGAACCTGGTGCTGAAAACGCCGCAGGGTTTGAAGGGACCGAGTGGTGTTGTCGTTCCGGAAGCGGCCATAGCGGACACGACCGGTCGCTTGACCCTCGAAAAAGGCCGCTACATCGCCAGTGCCGCGCTAAGCCCCGATCAGCGGTTCCAACCGGGTGTGGCACCAAGCGATGCCGTGCGCGTCACCATCGAGCAGCCGGGAACGCTGTTCTTCGCCTCGATGTTCACCACCCCACCCGTCATGTCGGCCGTCGGTACGGCCGCCATGACAAAGACCGCTGCCTTCTCTATCGGGTCGCGCCTCGCAAGCCTTGAAGGCGGATTGCTGAACGCGATTCTCGGCAAGATCCTTGGCACCACACTCGATCTCAAAGCTGTCGATTACCGCGCTTTGGCCACGGCGGATCTCGACCTCTTCCAGCTCACGCGCGGTCTTGCGTCCGACCTCAACCTGACGGCCCTGACCTATGACGAGATCCTCGCGACCGACATCACCGTGCCACAGCTTCTGACCGCGATCCTTCGTTATGGCGGTCTACCGTCCAGCACGACGACGCTCGTTTCGAAGATCCGGCAATCCCTGCCGGCAAGCGGCAAGCGCCTGTCGCTCGCCCGGCTCATCGATCTCGGAAGCAAAGGGCATCTGCGCATCGATGCGCCCACGGGGCTGGGTATCAAGGTTGGCGTGCTTGATCTCCTCCAGTCGAGCGCGGCCCTCGCCAACGGCGCTGAGCTGGTCAAGGTCGATACGATACTCGATCTCCCCGGACTTGGCTCGGTCGATCTCGCACTGGCCATCGGCGAGCCCCCAGTCGGCACGCCGCTTCACCGCGTCGGCGAACCGGGGCAGGCCGTTCGCACCGCGCAAGTTCGCGTCGCTCTCGCCATCAAGATCGAGGGACTGGCGGACCTGCTCGGCATCAAGATCAGTCTCCCCCTCTATATCGAGGTCGCGCATGCCGAAGCGAAGCTTGCAAGTATCCAGTGTCATGGCGGCAAGCCGAGCAATGCGACTGTTACGATTGACACAGTTCCGGGCGTGGCGGAGGTGTCGATCGGCCAGGTCGATGCGGCAGCGCTGAGGAATTTCGGATCGTCACCGCGGGTGACGAAGGCAAAGCTGGTCGATTCCGGCCTGCTCACGGTCGAAGGGCTGGCGTCCGTCGATGTCGGTAGCACGCAGATCAGGAAGCTGACGTTCACGCCGGGAGACATCGCGGTGGGAACAACGAAGAACGTCTCGTCGAGCGGTCTCCTGACGTCGCTGACCCAGTCCCTTCTGGCCAATCTCGAAGCAGAGATCCGGCTGCCGCTGCTTTCCCTGATGACGGAAAAGGTGGTGCAGGCTGCGCTGGCAAAGACGCTGGGCGTCGTCACACCCAGCATCGATGCGCTTCTCGAACGGATCCTCGCTGTTGCCGGCGTCCGCATCGGCGAAGCAGATGTCCGTGTCACTCAAGTCGACTGCGCAAATCCCGTTCTCGTTCAATAGCCGGGGCAAGACCCAAGACGTTCTGAGTTTGACCAAGGAAACTGGTGCACATGTTCACTGTCCTCGAATGCGTCACGGACCGGCACGACCGGTCGATCACGGTCATCTCCGGTCTGATTGCGCTTCTTGGCATGCTGGCCTTCCACCACCTGCTCCTGCGCGCGGAAGAGAGCACCGCCAGCCGACGCCGAAACTGGCGGCTGGTCGCGGCTTTCTCGGCCGGTCTCAGCGTCTGGGCCACGCATTTCGTCGCCATGCTGGCCTATGAGGGAACGGTCGCGCTGCGGTTCGACCTGATGTTCACGACGCTCTCTGCCGCCATCGCCGTCGTCGGCTTCTGGCTGTCCATCCGGCAAGGCTTTCTCGGCGCCAGCTCCATGGTCGCCTCCGCCGGGCTCATCACCCTCACCGTTGCCGCCATGCATTTCGTCGGCATGGCAGGACTTCGCGCAGAAGCGCATTTTGACTTCGAATGGCCGCCGATCGTCGTTGGTACCGTTGTCGCGTTCGCGCTGTTTATCCTGTCGCTCGTGCTCTTTTCCCGGCTGCGCGGTCCGTTCCGGATCGCAGCCCCTGCGATCTGCTCAGTCCTCGGCGTCTGCACGCTGCATTTCGTCACCATGTCGGCAACGATCATCACGCCCGACCCGTCCCTGCCGGCAATCGTCATCGACATGGCGGATAATGTCTGGCTGACGAGCGCCATTACCGGCGTCACGCTGCTGATCCTCGTCTCATCCGCCATCGGTGTCGTCATCGACCGGCATCTCGTCGATCTCAAAGGCTTTGCCAACTCCACGCTCGATGGCCTCGCCGTCGTGCGCGACGGCATCATTCTTGAGGTCAACGCCAAGTTCTCGGCGCTGCTCGATCGCGAAGACGGCGAGCTTATCGGCCGGCGCGCGGATCAATTTCTGGTTGCGATCGACGGTCAGCCAATCGACCAGCCGCGCAGGTCGGCCGTCGAGGCATCGCCACGCACGGGCGATCATGCCCGCATCTTCGAGGTCGCCGTGCACACCATCGAATATGGCGGCCGTCCTTCGGAGGTCATCGCGGTTCGCGACCTGACCGAGCGGCGCGCCGTGCAGAAGAAGGTGGAATATCTCGCGCGCCACGACATGCTGACCGGCCTCACAAACCGCTCGATCTTCCAAGAAAGTCTCCAGCTGCAGCTGGAGCGTGCCGCTTTGACGGGCAAGCCCTTCGCGCTGCTCGCGCTTGATCTCGATCGGTTCAAGGCGGTGAACGATCTATTCGGACATGCAGAGGGCGACCGGGTGTTGCGCGACGTCGCTGGAATCCTGCGCGCCAGTTGCCGCGGTGGCGACACTGTGGCGCGGATCGGCGGCGACGAGTTCGTCATCCTGACGGCGGAGGGCGTCGATACGGAGGGTGCCGGGGCGCTGGCCGCTCGCATCCGCACCACCTTCCGCGAACGCATGAACATCTCGCTCGATCCGACTGCCGTCGGCGTCAGCATCGGCATCGCCGTTTTTCCGAAGGATGGCGCCGACGCCGACGCGCTGACCCAAGCTGCCGACGTTGCGCTCTACCGGGCGAAAGCGAGCGGGCGCGGCATGCACGCCTTCTACGATCTCGCGATGGATCAGGAGCGGCGCGACCGGCGCCAGCTCGAAAGCGAACTGCGTCAGGCGATCTCGCGCAACGAACTGCACCTCCTGTTCCAGCCAATACAGTCGATCGATAAAGCGGCTATTCTCGGCTATGAGGCGTTGCTGCGCTGGACCCACCCGGTGCGTGGGAATGTACCGCCGGACGTCTTCATTCCGATTGCGGAGGAAAGCGGCATCATCCTCTCGATCGGCGAATGGGTGCTGCGCGAGGCCTGCCGGCAGGCTGCCGGCTGGGATCTTGCGCTGAAAGTCGCGGTCAACATGTCGGCCGTTCAGTTCCGCCTTCCCCACCTTGCAGGCGCCATCGCCAGCGTCCTCGATGCGACGGGGCTTGCTCCTGCGCGGCTGGAACTCGAAATCACCGAAACGGCGCTGCTTAAGGATCGTGTCGCAACGCTCGACATCCTCAGGCAGATCAAGGCGCTCGGCGTGAAGGTCGTGATGGACGACTTCGGCACGGGCTACTCGTCGCTGAGCAACCTTCAGTCCTTCCCTTTCGACGGGCTGAAGATCGACCGCAGCTTCATCGCCGAGATGGATCACGACGCCAATGCGCGCGCCATCGTCCGCGCGGTCGTCAGCCTCGGCCGCAGCCTTAATCTTCCCGTGACCGCGGAGGGCATCGAGACGCAAGCCCAGTACCGCATGATCGTCGACGAAGGTTGCGCACATGCCCAGGGCTATCTGTTCGGCAAACCGGACAAGGGGCCTGAGACATTCACCGGCGCGCGGGAGCATCGCGTCGAACTGAAGAAAACGAAGCCAAGAAAAGAGCGGAACACATGTTTGGATTGAACAAAGGCGCGGGACGGGGATCCGACATTTCGGATGCGCTTTCCAGATCACAGGCGATTATCGAATTCGACCTCGAAGGCAACATCCTAAGCGCGAACGAGAATTTCTGCCAAACTCTCGGCTATACGATCGAAGAGATCGTCGGGAGGCATCACAGTCTCTTTTGCGACCCCCAGACGGTCACGTCCGCGGACTATACCGCGTTCTGGATGCGACTGGCGGCAGGCACGTTCGATGCCGGCGCCTACAAGCGAATCGGCAAGGGTGGGCGCGAGATCTGGATTCAGGCTACCTACAATCCGGTAATGAAGGGTGGCAAGCCTTACAAGGTTGTGAAATTCGCGGCCGATATCACGGCTGCCCGAGAGAAGGCGATCGAGGATGCCGGAAAGCTGGAAGCCATTTCCCGCTCGCAAGCCGTCATCGAATTTTACCCAACCGGCGAAATCATCACGGCGAACGATAATTTCTGCAAGACGCTGGGGTATGCGCTGAGCGAAATCACCGGGCGGCATCACAGCCTGTTCTGCCGCAAGGACTATGCCGCATCGCCGGAATACAAGGCTTTCTGGTCGCGGCTGGCGGGTGGCGAGTTCATCGCCAACGAGTTCGTGCGCGTCGGCAAGGGCGACAAGGAGGTCTGGATCCAGGCCGCCTACAACCCGATCCTCGATTCCAACGGCAAGGTCTGCAAGGTGGTGAAGTTCGCTACCGACGTGACCGAGCGCATGAGCGCCATCGCCGAGATCGGCACGGCCATGAAGGCGATGTCGAACGGCGATCTCACCGCGACTCTGGACCGGCCCTTCGTGCCCTCGATGGAAGAGCTGCGACATCACTTCAACGCGACACTGGCACAACTCCGCAGCACGATGGAAAATATCGGCATCAGCGTGGCGGCCATCGCCGACGGCTCCCGCGAGATCAGTCAGAACGCCGGGAGCCTATCGCGTCGCACGGAGCAGAATGCGGCGAGCCTGGAGGAAACTGCAGCCGCGCTCGAGGAGATCACCACCACCGTCAACGATACCAGCGCCCGCGCGCAGGAGGCCGGCAGTCTCGTAAACGAGACTCGCAGCGGCGCCGAGCGGTCGGGAGCCGTGGTCGAGCGTGCCGTATCGGCCATGGCCGAGATCGCGGCATCGTCGCAATCGATCACCGGCATCATTGGCGTCATCGACGAGATTGCGTTTCAGACGAACCTGCTTGCGCTCAATGCTGGCATCGAAGCCGCACGCGCCGGAGACGCGGGTCGCGGCTTTGCGGTCGTCGCTCAGGAGGTCCGGGAGCTGGCACAGCGTTCGGCGCAGGCCGCCAAGGAGATCGGCGCCCTGATCGCCGCCTCGAACGGGATCGTGCGCAACGGCGTGGAGCTGGTGGGCGAAACCGGGCGCGCATTGGAGGAGATCGTCGGCAAGGTCACCCGGATCGACGTCAACATCGCGGCAATCGTTCAGGCCGGACGCGAGCAGGCCGGCGGTCTGCGCGAGATCAACATCGCGGTCAACGCCATGGACCAGGCAACGCAGCAGAATGCGGCGATGGCCGAGGAGAGCACGGCTGCGAGCGTGGAACTGGCGGCGCAGACGACCGCTCTTCGGCAGCTCCTCTCCGCCTTCACCTATCGCGAGATCCGGCTGCGCATCGTCGCCTGACAACAGATGCGGGGATGGGAGGCGGCAGCGCAAATCGGGCGCTGCCGAGTGTTCATAGGAAGCCGTCGGCTACGGCGCGTTTGTGGCGATAGGACACCCTACTGGACGGCAGAGGTTCCGTAGATCAGGTTCGGCAGCCACAGCGACAGTTGCGGGAAGATGCTGAGGATACTCAGCAGCACCATCATCATGGCGAGGTACGGCAGCACCTCCCGCGCATAGGCCATCATCGGCACCTTCATCACCATGGAGGAGATATACATCAACCCACCGACCGGCGGGGTGATGCCGGCGATGGTAAGATTGGTGATGAAGATGATGCCGAAATGGACGCGGTCGATATGGACGCCGTCGATGATCGGGATCAGCATCGGCGTCAGGATAATGAGCGCCGCCGATCCTTCGATTGCCGTGCCGATGACGAGCAGCATGACGTTGATGAGCAGCAGCATGACGAGCGGGTTGCTGGTTGCGCCCCCGAGCCAGCCCGACATCGCCTGCGGCACCTGCTCCCAGGCGAGATAGAAGCCGAAGGCGGCGGCCGCGCAGATCATCACCATGACGACCGCGGAGTCGCGTACGGCTTCCGCCAGCACTTCGGGGATCTGGCGCACGGTGAATTCCCGATAGCCGAAGATCGCGACGAAAAGGACGTAGACGACCACCACGGCGCCGGCTTCCGTCGTCGTGAACAGGCCGTAACGCGTGCCGACGAAGATGACGACGGGAATAGAGAGTGCCCGCAGCCCGTCGATGAGAGCTGTGCGCATCTCGACGCCGGTTGCGCGTTTGTCACGGAGCGAGCGATAACCACGTTTTCGGGCAATGAAGTACGTCGTGGTCATCAGGCCGAGCGCCAGCACCAGACCGGGCACGACACCGGCCGCAAACAGCCGCCCGATCGAGGTTTCCGCAAGAAAGCCATAAACGATGAGGCCGATCGATGGCGGAATGAGGCTCGTGATGATGGCGGCGGACGAGGTGATAACGGCAGCAAAGGCCCGGCTATAGCCGCGCTCGGCCATCTGGATGCCGAGCGTCTTCGCCAGCATCGCCGCATCCGCGTTGGCCGAAGCGGTGAGGCCGCCGAGCAGTGTGGCAAGCACGGTGCACATCTGCGCCAGAGCGCCCGTCATATGCCCGACCAGAACGTCCGCAAGCGTCAGAAGCCGCCGCGTGATGCCAGACGCATTCATGATGCAGCCCGCCAGCACGAAGAGCGGCAGCGCCAGCAGCGAGACGGACTGGCTGCCTTCCGCCATCTCCTGCGCGAAATTGGACAGAGGGATCATGTCCATGTTGAGGAAGAAGAAGGTCAGCGCACCGATCGCCAAGGCCCAGGTGATCGGCGTCGAGAGGAGGAACAGAAGAACGACGACGAGCGATGGGCCGGCCAGGTGAAAAAAGGTCATATGATCGAATCCACGATGCGATGCGTGCGCGGCCGCCAGGGGCGCTCGACGATGAGGTGCTGCACCAGCATGCCGACCGAGGCGATGGCCAAGGGCGCATAGGCAATGCTGCGAGACAGGTCGAGCGCGATGGTGTGCACATTGCGCGAGGTCCAGGCCTGCCACAGGAAGAGGCCGGTCAGCAGGACGAAGAAGGCGGTGAGGAGCAGATAATTGAACCAGCGCACGCCGTCCTGCCAACGTTCCGGCAGGGCGGCGACCAGGACGTCGATGGCGGCATGGGTGCCGAGACGCACGCCGGCAACCGCTCCGAAGAAGACGAGATAGGAGAAGGCAAGGATCGCCAGTTCGTAGGTCCAGGCTGCCGGCTGCGGAAAGATATAGCGGCTGACGATGCCCCAGAGAATGGAGACGACGATGACCAGCAGGGCCAGAACGCCGACGGCCTCGTCGAGACGTCGAAGGCTCCAGAGCGGCGGTTCGGTCGAGGTTTGGGCAGGTATGTCCATGAATGCTCCCGGCAGGGATAAGCCCGGCCATTCGCGGCCGGGCCTTGATCCTTATTGCATGGTGGCCTGAATGCGTTCGAACATGCCCGGCGTCAGGTTCGGCACCTTGCCATAGGCGGATTTCGAGGCTTCGATGAAGGCGGGGACGTCCACGTCCGAAACGATCTCGACACCGCTGTCGGCCAGCTGCTTGGCATAGCCGTCATCAGTCTCGATCGTCATCTTCGTCAGATCGGCGGCGATCTTCCGGCCTTCGTCGGTCAGCACCTTTTGCAGGTCTTCCGGCAGGCTGTTGTAGAAGCTTGCCGAGGCGACCCAGGCCGTGAACATGACCTGATGGCCGGTCTTGGAGATGACCTTGCGCGTCTCGTTCAGCTTCGAGCCGGCAATTGACCCGAACGGCCCTTCCGCGGCATCGACCACGCCGGTCTGCAAGGCATTGTAGACATCGCCCCAGGGAAGCTCCGTCGGTCGGGCGCCGTAGGTTGCGAACGTCGCCATCATGATCGGCGAAGAGGGAACGCGCACGGTAACGCCGGCGAGATCGGCAGGCGTGCGCACCGCCTTGTTGGCGATGATGTGGCGATAGCCGAAGAGGCCGTTCGGCATGATGATCTTGAGGCCTTTGGCCTCGAGCTTCGCCGAGAGCTCCTGAAAAACGTCGGAGGCAAACAGCTTGTCGCTTGCTTCGATGCTTGGATAGACATAGGGGCCGGCGAGGATCGACATATCCGGCTCGAACTGGCCGAGCTGGCCGTAATCCGTGGCGCTGAGCAGGCTCGCGCCACTCATGACCATCTCGTTGACCTTCTTCTGCGCGCCGAGCTGGTCGCCGGTCATAACGGTGATCGCGATGCGACCACCCGAACGCTCGCCGACACGTTCGGCATAGAGCTTCATAGCCTTGACGATCGGTTCGTTCGGATTGACCTGCGATGTGGAAAACCGCAGGCTGTATTCCTGCGCCTGTGCAACACCGCAAAAGGACAGCGCCGCCAGTGCGGACGCTACGAGTACGCTCTTCATGAGACCCTCCATTGCCCGGGCTCCTCCCCTGGCATCATTCATATACGAATAGATACGTTATGAAAGAATAATTCGTCGGGGTCAAGGCGTCAGTGTTCGCTTTCCCTTGAGGCCATGAAAAAGCCGGACTGCGAACAGCCCGGCTTTTTGCCAATCTCAGTGATTGATGAGGTTCGTTCAGCCCTTGAACGTGTAGTCTGCGATCGACTGCGCCTTCATCTCGATGGAGAAACCCGGACGGGTCGGCGGCATATAGGCGGCGTTTTCAATCACGCAGGGTTCGAGAAAGTGCTCGTGCAGATGGTCGACATATTCGATGACGCGGTCGGTCTTCGTGCCGGAGACGGCGATGTAGTCGATCATCGAGAGATGCTGGACATATTCGCAAAGTCCGACACCGCCGGCATGCGGCCAGACGGGCAGCTGGTATTTCGCCGCCACGAGAAGGACGGCGAGAACCTCGTTCAGCCCGCCCATGCGGCAGCTGTCGATCTGCACGATATCGATCGCGCCCTCGGCGATGAACTGCTTGAACATGATGCGGTTCTGGCACATTTCACCGGTCGCGACCTTGACCGGCGAGATCGCCTGCCGGATCTTGCGGTGGCCTGCAACATCGTCGGGACTGGTCGGCTCCTCGATGAAGAAGGGCTTGCAGAAGGCCAGCTGCTTCACCCAGTCGATGGCCTCCCCGACCTCCCAGACCTGATTGGCATCGATCATCAGATAACGGTCCGGACCGATGACCTCGCGGGCAATCGTCAGCCGACGGATATCGTCTTCGAGATCGCGCCCGACCTTCATCTTGACATGGTTGAACCCTTCGTCGATCGCCTCCTGGCAAAGCCGGCGCAGCTTGTCGTCGTCATAGCCGAGCCAGCCCGCAGACGTGGTGTAGCAGGTGTAACCCTCCGCCCGCAGCACGGCCATCCGCTCGGCCTTGCCGGGCTCGGCCCGCCTCAGGATATCGAGCGCCTCGTCGCGGGTCAGAACGTCCGTCAGGTAGCGATAATCGACGATATCGGCGATCTGCTCCGGCGACATCTCGCTGACCATCTGCCACACGGGCTTGCCCGCCTGCTTGGCGAGAAGGTCCCACACCGCATTGACGACAGCGCCGGTCGCCAGATGCATCGCGCCCTTCTCCGGCCCGATCCAGCGCAACTGGCTGTCGCTCGTCAGGTGCCGCCAGTAGCGGCCGGGATTTTCGAGCACCGTGGAAAGCTCGGTCCCGACCACGAGATGCTGCATCGCCTTGATGGCCATGCAGCAGATGTCGTTGCCGCGACCGATGGTGAAGGTCAGGCCATGACCGCCGAGACCGGGCGTGTCCGTGTCGAGAATGACATAGGCTGCCGAATAATCCGGATCGGGATTCATAGCATCCGAGCCGTCGAGGCTCTGGGACGTCGGAAAGCGCAGGTCGAACACGCGCAGGTCTGTAATGCGGGTCATGGGGGCTCCGGAGAGGTGAGATGAGGATCAGGCGTCGGCGCGGGCGGTCTGGCGCTGCGAACCGAGACCGTCGATTCCCAGTTCGATCACATCGCCGGCTTTGAGGTAGCGCGGTGGCTTCATGCCCATGCCGACACCCGGAGGTGTGCCCGTCGAAATGATGTCACCCGGCTGGAGCGACATGAACTGCGAGAGGTAGGAAACGAGATAGGCCGCGCCATAGACCATGGTCTTGGTCGTGCCGTCCTGCATCGTCTCGCCGTTGACCTTCAGCCAGAGGCGCAGGTTCTGCGGATCGGGAACCTCGTCCTTCGTCACCAGCCATGGACCCGTCGGCCCGAACGTGTCGCAGGACTTGCCCTTGGTCCACTGGCCGGAGCGCTCCGTCTGGAAGGCGCGTTCGCTGACGTCGTGGATCGTGCAATAGCCGGCGACAAAATCGAGCGCCTCGGCTTCGCTGACATATTTCGCCTTGCGGCCGATGACGATGCCGAGTTCGACCTCCCAATCCGTCTTCTCGGAGCCGCGCGGGATGAGAAGGTCGTCGTTCGGGCCTGATATGGCCGATGTCGCCTTCATGAAGATGATCGGCTCCGGCGGCACGGTCGCGCCGGTTTCAGCGGCGTGGTCGGAATAGTTGAGGCCGATGCAGATGAACTTGCCGGTGCCGGCGACGCAGGGGCCAAGACGCTCATCCGTGGAGACCAGCGGCAGCGATGCCGGATCGACGGCGCCGAGCTTTGCCAGCGCGTCGGGATCGATGGCCGCACCGGAAAGATCGGAGATGTGACCGGAGAGGTCGCGAATGGCGCCGGTCGCATCGACCAGACCGGGCTTCTCGGCGCCCTTTGCACCGTAACGAACGAATTTCATGGCAGTATCCTTGGTTTCTCAGTGAAGAGGCGGGCGGGCGGTCAGATCGACCAGCCACCGTCGATGGCATAGGCCTGGCCCGTGGTGTAGGTGGCGCCGGCGAGATGGACGGCAAGATCGGCGATCTCTTCCGCCGTTCCGAGCCGGCCCATCGGCTGGCGGGCGATGAAGGCGGCGCGCGCCGTCTCGTAGTCGCCCTGCGCGCGCATGCGCCCTTCAAGCGAGGGGCTCTCCACCGTGCCGGGGCAAATGGCGTTGCAGCGGATGCCGGCGGCAACGTAGTCGGCGGCGACCGCCTTGGTGAGGCCAATGACGGCGGCCTTGGTCGTGCCATAGGCAAAGCGGTTCGGCACGCCCTTGATGCTGGACGCGACGGAGGCCATGTTGATGATGGCGCCTTCCTTGCGCTCGATCATGCCGGGCAGTACGGCGCGGATGGTGCGGATCATCGCCTTGACGTTGAGATCGAAGGCGAAGTCGAGATCCTTGTCGGCCATCTCGAGGATCGAGCCGGAATGGACGACACCCGCGCAGTTGAAGAGCACATCCACCGCGCCGATCTCCTCGACGAGCGCCTTCACCGCGGCGGCGTCGAGGACGTCGAGCCTGTGCGTCAGGATGCCGGGTTCACCGGCGATCTCAGAGAGAATATCGAGGTTGATGTCGGTCGCATGCACGGTCGCACCCGTCCTGGCGAAGGCCAGCGCCGTTGCGCGCCCGATCCCCTGGGCCGCCGCGGTGATCAGCACCGTCTTGCCCGTCATTGTCGTCGTCATGGTTTGATCCTCACTTCTGTTTTCGTTCGACGAGCAGGATGTGGTCGGCCGCCAGCACCACCTCGTCGCGCTGGTTCAGCACCTCGCACCGCTCGATCACCCGGCCCCTGTCGGCGCGCTTGGGATCATCCTCCTTGGCGGAAATCGTCACCCGCGTCCTGATCGTATCGCCGATATGAACCGGACGCACGAATCTCAACCTATCGTAACCGTAGGAAAAGGCGACAGGATTGATGAGCGACGCGGTCATTCCGATGCCGATCGAGAAGATCATGGTGCCATGCGCGATCCTTTGCCCGCCGGGCAGCGTCTTTGCAAATTCGCTGTCCATGTGGTGCGGAAAGAAGTCTCCGGTGTGGCCGGCATGGACAACGAAATCCGTCTCCGTCATGGTCCTCCCGGTCGTCATCCGCTGGTGGCCGAGGTCGTAATCTTCGAAATAGAGCGTCTGCTCGATCATCTCATGTCTCCGGCAGCGTGCGCACAGGCGTTGCGGGTTGGGCGCTGGATTGATAGGCGGCTTCGACCAGCGCCATGGTCCGCCAGGCGTCCTCCACGCCACCGACGAGGGTCTCGTCTTCGCCGCTCGCAAAGCGCTGGAGGTTTGCCATGCGGCCGATGAAGGCGTCCGGGAACCACGTGCCTTGGAGGGGAACTTCGGTCCAGCCGCTCCCGCCTGCGGGATAGATCCAGAGCTCGTCCGGCTCGCCCTTGGGGTAATCGAGATTGACCCCGAGCTTCACGGTGGCCGCCCCCTTCGTGCCGCAGATGCGGAATTCGCAAGCCTGGAATTTCCGGCCGAAATCATGGTCGTGATTGATCGACAAGGCACAGCGCACGCTATCGCCATAGTCGAGGATGGCGCTCGTGCGGGTCTGCGCGACATCGTGGTCGGGGTGACCGATGGTCTTCGCATGAATGCCCTGCGGGTCGCCCAGCAGGCTGCGCACGAGGTCGAGATAGTGGATCGAGTGCATGGCGATCTCGATGCGCGGCAGACCTTTGAGAAAGGGCCACAGCCCCCAGGGCGTTGCGAGCGCCAGATGCGCGTCGAAATCGACGACGTCGCCGAGCCATCCACGCCGGATGGCATCGCGCAACGCCAGCATCATCGGTGCGAAACGCAGCTGGAAATTCACGGCGGCATGAAGCTTGCGCGTTCGGCAGAGGTCGAGAATCTCGGTCGCGGCTTGGAGATCCGCACCCATCGGCTTCTGGATCAGGGCGTAGGAGCCCTGCGGAAGCGCCGAAAGGATGCGGGCATGCGCTGCGGGCGGCGTCGCCAGATCGAAGATCGCGCCGGGAACTGCGGCGGCATCTGCAATCGAGTCGTAAGCCTCGACGCCCCAATGCGCCGCCGTCGCACGCGCCTTTTCCGGGTCGGGATCGTAAAGACCCGCCACGGGAAAACCGGCCTTCCGATAGGCCGGAAAATGCGCGTCGCTGACGATGCTCCCGGCGCCGAAGATAACGATCGGACGCGGGCGGCCCGGCTTCGGCCACCACTGCTGCAAGCTTGCAGGGTCGAATGTCGCGTTGCCTTCGTAAGCCTCAGTCATGATGGAAGACCTCTCCCATCATCGCCCACCACTCGCCCTCTTTCCGTGTATCGAGCGGCTTCTGGCAGGGCATGCAGACGGCCCACCATTCCCGATTGCGCGGGTCAGCCGCCATCTTGGCCATGTCAGCCGTAAAGTCGTCGCCGACATAGGTCCATGTGCCGAACAGCAGATTCTCGGGCTCCTTCAGGAAGATCGAGTACCGCGTAATGTTGCAGTCCGAGATCAGCGCCAGAATCTCCGGCCACACCGCCACATGCAGCGCCTTGTATTCAGACACTTTCTCCGGCTGCAGGCCGATGACCATTCCCATCCGTTGCATCGCGACCTCCTACTGCGCCGAGATATCGTGCGTGAACTCCGAAACGCTCTGCGCCTTCACCGCTGCCCAGTCCCAGGCGATGCCGAGGCCCGGTTCGCTGGGCGCCATCGCGCGCCCATCCCGGATCTCCATGCCCTTGGTCGTCAGGTCTTCGAGCTGCGGGATGTACTCGACATAGCGCCCGTTCGGCACGGCGCAGACGAGGCTGACATGCAGTTCCATCAGGAAGTGCGGGCAGACGGGGATGTCGAAGGCCTCGGCGGCATGCGCAACCTTCAGCCAGGGCGTGATGCCGCCGATGCGGGCGACATCGACCTGCACGATCGAGCAGGCGCCCTTCTGCATGTATTCGCGGAAGTGGCGGATCGAGTAGATGGATTCGCCAACCGCAATCGGCGTCGCCGTCGAGCGCGTCAGGCGGATATGTCCGTCGAGATCGTCGGCCGACAGCGGCTCCTCAATCCAGGCGAGATCGAGCTCCTTCAACCGCTCGGCCCGCCGGATGGCCTCGTCCACCGAAAAACCCTGATTGCAGTCCGTCATGATCTCGAAGCCTTCGCCCAGCGCCTTGCGCATGGCAGAAAGTCGGGCGAAATCTTCCGAGCCATGCGGCTTGCCGATCTTCACCTTCGATCCGGCAAAGCCCTTCTCCTTGGCTTGCAGGGCATCCTCCACCAGAGCGCCGGCTTCGATATGCAGCCAGCCGCCCTCGGTCGTGTAGAGCGGACAGCTTTCGCGCGCGCCACCGGCAAGTTTCCAGAGGGGCAGGTTCTGCTTGCGCGCGCGCAGATCCCAGAGCGCCGTATCGATCGCTGCCAGCGCCAGCGCGCTGATCGCGCCGATGGTGGTCGCATGGGTGTGGAACTCGAGCTTGTGCCAGATCGCCTCGATCCGGTCGGCATCTTCCCCCAGAAGAACCGGGGCGAGGTGGTCCGCAAGGAGCCGCATGACGGAGGAGCCACCGGTGCCGATCGTGTAGGAATAACCCGTTCCCGTTGCGCCATCGCTATCGGTGATGGTGATGATGGGTGTTTCCTGGCTGACGAAGCTCTGGATCGCATCCGTCCGCTTCACCTTCGGCTTCAGGTCCACCATGCGCAGTTCGATGCGTTCGATCCGGGCCATGTCAGATCTCCCTCGCTGCGGCGAGGCTGCGCCCGGTCTCGGCCGAGAACAGGTGTGCCTGCGAGAAATCGAAGCTCATGGCAATGCGCTCGCCGGATTTGAGCGCCCGCGGATTGAGCATGCGCGACACCCATTCGCGTCCCGCGAACTCGACGAAGACGAGCGTTTCGTTGCCGAGAGGTTCGGTGATAGAGACCGGCAGCGTCACCTCGTGCACGGCGCCGTCGCTTCCCGAACTCAAGCCATGACCGCTCGGGAAAATATCGTCCGGGCGCAGACCGAAAACGACCGTCTCGCCCTCTTTCACCCGGCCCGCAAACTGGCGCGGAAGCGGAAGGCTGTCGCCATTGGCAAAGACGAGCTGGCCCGAGGTGACCCGCGCCTCCTCCATGTTCATCGGCGGCGAGCCGATGAAGCCGGCGACGAAGCGGCTGGCAGGTCGCTTGAACACGTCGTCCGGCGTCCCGACCTGCTCGATATAACCGTCGCGCATGATGACGATCCGGTCCGCCAGCGTCATCGCCTCTACCTGATCGTGCGTCACATAGATGACGGTCGATTGCACCTTGGCGTGGAGCTTCTTGATCTCGGTGCGCATCTGCGTGCGCAGCTTGGCGTCGAGGTTGGAGAGCGGCTCGTCGAACAGGAAAACTTCGGGATGGCGGACGATGGCCCGGCCCATGGCCACGCGCTGCCGCTGGCCGCCGGAAAGCTGCGCCGGCCGCCGATCCATCAAAGCATCGAGACCGAGGATCGCGGCGGCCTCGTTGACCTGCCTGTCGATCTCGCTCTGCGGTTGCTTGGCGATCTTCAGCGAGAACCCCATGTTCTCGCGCACCGTCATATGGGGGTAGAGCGCGTAGGACTGGAACACCATGGAGATGTTGCGGTCGCGCGGCGGCAGGTCGTTGACGACAATGCCGCCGATCTCGATGGCGCCGTCCGACACGCTTTCCAGCCCCGCGATCATGCGCAGCGTCGTTGATTTGCCGCAGCCGGAGGGGCCGACCAGCGCGACGAACTCGCCGTCGGCAACATCGAGATCGATGCCGTGCACGACCTGGAGCGCGCCGTAGGATTTGACCAGTTTCCTGAGAGAGACCTGAGCCATGAGATCAGCCTTTGACAGCGCCGAATGTCAGACCTGACACAAGGTGCTTTTGAATGGCGAAGGTCAGAGCCAGCGCCGGGAGGATCATGATCACCGCCAGCGCACACATGCCGCGCCAGTCGATGGTGAATTCGGAGGTGTAGTCGAGCAAACCCACGGGAAGCGTCTTGGAGTTGACCGAGCGCGTGAGCTGCGAGGCCAGCGCGTATTCGTTCCAGCAGGTGAGGAAGGAGAAGATGCCGGCCGATGCGATGCCGGGGCCGGCAAGCGGAAACTCGACCTGCCAGAAGGCCTGCCATCGCGTGCAGCCGTCGATCTGCGCTGCTTCGGCAAGATCGCGCGGCACCTGCCGGAAGAACCCGTCGATCAGCCAGATCGTGAAGGGTACGTTGAGCGCGACATAGGTGAGGATGAGCCCGAAATGGGTATCGATGATGCCGACACGGGAATAGACGATGAAGAGCGGCAACGACAGCGCGATGCCCGGCACCGAGCGCGTCAGCATGAGGCCGAGAAACGCACCGGACTTGCCGCGAAACCGAAACCGCGCAAAAGCGTAGCCGCCGGACATGCCGATGGCGAGCGCGATGACCGTGGAGGTGATCGACACGATCAGCGAGTTGCGGAAATAATCCCAGATGGGAATGCCGCCCTGCCCGACGCCGCCGAACATGGCGCGGTAGGCATCGAGCGTGATCTCCTGCGGGATCCAGACCGGCGGCTTCGCCATGATCTCGACCGTCGGGCGCAGCGAGCTGAGCACGATCCAGAGGCCCGGCAGGCAGATGACGAGCATCGCGAGGAAAAGCCCGATCAGATAGGCGACGTGTAGAACGCGGCGCTTGAGGCGCTGTTTGGCGTTACGGTCCATCTTACCACTCCGCTCCGATCTGGGTCCGGGCGGCGGCAAGCTTCCGGAAGAAATAGACGGTGAACAGGATCGACAGGAGGATCGAGACATAGGCCATGGCGTTGGCAAGACCCATCTGCGCATCGGAATAGGCGGTGCGGCCGACCAGCGTCCAAATCAGCTCCGTGCGCCGCGCCGGCCCGCCATCCGTCATGATCTTCACGATGTCGTAGGCGCGCGCAATGTCGAGCGAGCGAATGGTCATGGCGATGTAGGCGAACGGCATGACGAAGGGCAGCGTGACGTAACGAAAGGTCTGCCAAGCGGTGCAGCCATCGACCTTCGCCGCTTCCACCGGCTCCTGCGGCATGGCGAGAAGCCCTGCGAGGATGAGGATGGCGAAGACGGAGGTGGAGGACCAGACTTCGGCAACGACGATGGCAAACAGCGCGAGGTTGCCGTCGATCAGCCACGGGATCGCCTGATCCGTAAGCCCTAGCGATTGCAGCGCGTTGTTCACGAGGCCGACATTGTCGTTGAACATGAACTTGAACTGGAAGCCGACGAGAACCGGCGAAAACATCATCGGAAACATCATCATCGTGCGCAGCGCCCGCTTGCCCCGCGTCGCCTTGTTGACGAGCAGCGCCAGACCGAGGCCGAGCAGCATTTCGAGGTTGAGCGCGATGGTGAGCAGGACGATCGTGCGCAGAAAGGCCGACCAGAAGACCCAGTCGGTCAGAATACGTTCATAATTGCGAAAGCCGGCCCAGACCCAGAGCGACGCCGGACGCGTGAGGCGAAAGGGTGTGAAGCTCGAATAGAGCGACAGAAGCAGCGGCAGCAGCACCACGGCCGCCAGCACGACGAGCGCCGGCAGCAGCAGAAGAACCGGTGTTGAGATTTTTCGAAACATGCTGTGGCACCTGATGGCCAGCGTCAAAAGCGCGTGGCCGATCGAGAACGGAGGCCCCCGAAGACCGTATGAGCCCGAAGACGGTATGGAGACGGCGGCTGGCCGCCGGGTCTTCGCCCGCAAGTGACGTTGCGGGCGAAGACGGAGAGGGCGTCAGAGCGCGCCGGCGTCCTTCAGGATAGTGGTCGCCTTTTCGGCGGCGGCGTCCAGCGCTTCCTTCGAGGTCTTGTCGCCGAGGATGGCGGCCTGAAGCTCGGGATAAACCGTGTTCGAGATCTCGATCCATTCCGGCGTCTGCGGTACGGCGAAGGCGCCCTTCGCGGTTTCCTGGAAGGTGCTCAGCACCTCTTTCTTGTAGGGGTCGGAAGCGGCCTGCTGGATGTCCCATTCCCAAACGGCGGTGCGGGTCGGCAGTGTGCCGTTTGCAGCCTCTAGCTTCTGCGAATCCTCATTGGTCAGGAACCAGACGAGCGAGGCAGCGGCCTCTTTGTTGGCGCAGGCTTCCGTGATCGAGAAGCCGTGGTGACCGGACCAGCCCGTGCGCTTGCCGGAAGAACCCTTGGGGGCCACGGTCACGCCGACATTGCCGGCGACCTTGGACGACTTCGGATCGTTGAAATAGGTCGCCCATCCCGGCCAATCGAGATTGAGCGCGACGGTGCCGGAGGCAAAGCCGGCACCAAGCTCGTCCCAGAGATAATTGGTCGTGCCGGCGGGAACGGCTTTCGCCTTGTAGAGATTGACGAACCAGTCGAGCGCACGGACGCCGGCGTCCGAATTGAAGGCGGGCTTGCCCTCTTCATCGAGGTAAGCTCCGCCTTCGGCGATCAGCATCTCGTAGAAGCGACCATTGATCGCCTCTTCCTTACCCGCGAACTGTGTACCGTAGAAATTCGGCGGGGCGGCGAAGAACTGCGCCTGGTCCGACACCTGGCTCCACGTATCCGGCGGCGCGAGGTCGTAGCCGTACTTTTCCTTGAACGCCGCCTTCTTCGCGTCGTCGCTGTAGAGGCTCTTCTGGTAATAGAGCGCCGACACGTCGAACTGCGCGCGCGGCAGCATCACCAGCTTGTCGTCGATGGTGGAGGCCTTGATGACGGTGTCGACATATTCCCCGACAATCTCCTTCGGCACCAGCGTGTTCAGGTCGACATAGAGATCGGGATATTGCGGGGCGAAGGACGAATGGTTCGAGCCGACGCACCAGGAAATCGAGCCCGAGGCGATGTCCGACTTAATCTCCTTGTCGAGCTCGAAATGGTTCTTCTTGGAGAGCACGTTGACCTTGGCCCCCGTTGCCTTCTCCCATTCCGCGATCCGCGCATAGAGCGGCTCGTATTGCTGACCACCGATCAGCTTGGCGTCGATCGTGACACCTTCGAATTTGCCCATCAGTTCGGCCGCACCGGCTGTGCCGTGCGCCAGAACGAATGCCACGACGCCGGATGCGGCGCCACACAGCAGCTTGTTCATCAGATTCCCTCCTCCGAGTGCACTCCTCCTCGGGAGCACGGTCTCTCATCTGCGAGAAACTCATTCATATACAAACAACATTTTCAGGCGTCGTCAAGCGTCAACTTTGCTTTGTCGGGCAATCGTTCTTCGTATATGGAAATGCGTATTCACAGGGGATCCCGAATGTTGGACGGAGAAGACGATCGTTACCGCGCACCGGCGCTGGACAAGGGGCTCGATATTCTGGAGCTTCTGGCCGGTGTGGATGGCGGGCTGACGCAGGCGGAAATTTCCAAGAAGCTCAATCGCAGCCCGAACGAGTTCTACCGGATGCTCGACCGCCTCGTGCGGCGCGGCTACATCACCCGCATCGATGGTGACCGCTATTCGCTGACGCTCAAGCTCTTCGGCCTTGCGCAACTGCACGCGCCGACACGCCGTCTGGCGGCCTACGCGACCCCGCTGATGCGCGACCTTGCGCAGCGGACGCGGCAGGCCAACCAACTTGCCGTGTTCGACCGCGGCTCCGCCGTCGTCATCGCCCAGCAGGAAGCACCGGATTACTGGGGCATTTCCATCCGTGTCGGCTCGCATATCAGCCTGTTCGACACCGGCTCCGGCCACGTCCTCCTCGCCTTCCGCCCGCCCGAGGAGCGGGAGATGATGATCTCGGAACACGTCAAGAGCCGGAAGGACATCGAACTGACGCCGGAGTTCTACGCGCGCCTCGACGAGATCCGCGCCCGCGGCTACGAAATGATGGCGAGCGCCCAGACGGCCGGCGTATTCAACCTCTCGGCGCCGATTCTCGGTCCGGACCGTCGCGGAATTGCGGCCCTCACCGTGCCTTACATCAGCCTCGTCAACGCGCCATCTGCGCCCGATATCTCGACAACGATCTCCCTGCTTCAAAAGACCGCCGAGCAGCTTTCGCTTCTCGCCGGCTCCGACGTCCAGCACGACAACCCGGCGGAGCTATGAGGCTCCGTCAGTCCGCGAACCGGTACATTCTTATTTGAAACCTCTGCTTCCCTGTGAGAGTGTCCAATTCGGCGCATGACGCGGGAGGAGCACGCATGATCATCGACACCCATCTTCACCTGATCGACAAGACGGCCCTCACCTATCCGTGGCTTGCCTCCGTCCCGGCGCTCGATCGGGACTACCTCTACGAGACCTATCGCCAGGAGGCCCTGCGCTGCGGCATTGCCGCAAGCCTGCACATGGAGGTCGATGTCGCGGCCGAGGAGATCGAGGCCGAAACGCAGCATGTGGGGCAGCTCGCAGCGCTCCCCGAGAGCCTTGTCGTCGGCGCCATCTCCGCCTGCCGGCCGGAAGACGAGAGCTTTCCCGCTATGCTGGAGCGTCAGCGTGAAAACCCGCTGGTCAAGGGCTTTCGCCGTGTCCTCCACGTCATGCCGGACGCGCTGTCGGAAAGCGCGGTCTTTCGCGACAACATCAAGCGCCTCGGGGGCACCGGCCTCACCTTCGATCTCTGCGTGCTGCCGCGCCAGCTGGGCCACGCGGCGGCCCTTGCCGACCTCGCACCCGATGTGACCTTCATCCTCGACCATTGCGGCGTTCCCGATATCAAGGCAGGCGATATCTCGCTCTGGCGGGACGAGCTGAAGGATGTCGCACGTCGGCCGAATGTGGTCTGCAAGATGTCCGGGCTCGTCGCCTATACCGATCCCCACAGCTGGAGCGTGGACACGATCCGCCCCTATGCGGAAACCGCCATCCTGCAATTTGGATGGGACAGGGTCGTGTGGGGCAGCGACTGGCCCGTCTGCACGCTCGCCGGCAGCCTCTCGACCTGGGTCGCCGCCACGCATGCGCTGCTCGCAGGCAGCAGCGATGCCGAGCGCCACGCGCTGCTGGCCGGCAATGCGCTGAAGCTCTGGAGCCTCGATCTTCCCACTGGAACTTGAGGGATCGCCTCAGATCGTCATGCTGACATGCCGCTCCCGGCCATAGATCGAGACGAGCAGGATGATGACGGCGCCGAGCGATGCCTGTACGGCGGCCGGCTGGAAGCCAAGGCCGATCAGCAGCGTGTTGATCTCAGTGAGAACCAGCACGCCGGCAATCGTGCCGAGATAGCTGCCGCGCCCGCCGACCAGCGCCGCGCCACCGACCACGACCGCGGCAATCGTCTGGAACAGATAGGGCTGGCCAACATCGCCATAGGCCGAGCCGGTGAAGCCGAGGAGCAGGATGCCCGTGACGGCGGCGAACAGGGCGCTGAGCGAGAATGTCAGCATCCACATGCGCACGGGGTCGATCAGCGCGAGAGAGGCTGCGCCGAGATTGCTGCCGAGGGCATAGAGACGCCGCCCGTAGGGTGTGCGGGCGAGAACGAGCACGATGAGCGTTGCGAGCACCGCGAGTGCCGGCACCACCCAGGGAAAGGGCAGCGGCCCCGCCGAACCGCCGATGGAAACGAAAGCGGAGACGTAGGGTGGCGCGGAACCGGACGGAAACCCCTTCGTCCAAAGCAGGACGGCCCCCTGTACGATCATGCCGATCCCCAAGGTTACGATGAGCGGATGGATATCGAGCCGCCGCGAGATGTAGCCGTTCAGCGCGCCGATCAGCATTGCGACCACGACGACGAACAGGCAGACGAGCGCGAAATTCCACCTGTCGCCATAGAGCTGTGCGGCAACCACGTTAGCGAAACCGATGATGAACGGAATAGACAGATCGATTCCGCCGAGGATGACGACGAGCGTCTGCCCGATGGAGGCAACGGCGAGGAGAGCGGCGATAACCAGCAGAGCGCGGATGGCAAACGGCGAGGAATAGCCCGGAATGACGAGCGTGCCGACAAGATGCAGCACGCCCGCAATGAAGAAAGCCATGAGGATTCGGCCGTTCGTGCCGGCAAGGCCCGAGCGGATGCGGAGGGCGAGGCCCGGCCTTGCCTGTTCCGGGCGACCTGTTTCGATGGCAGCCATGTCAGACCTCCCGGCCGCGGGCCGCCCGTTCCTGCACGGCCGTCAGAATGACGGCGGCAACGAGGATGGCGCCATAGGCGATTTGCAGAACGTACGTGGAAACGTTGAAGGCGGTGAGCACGCTTTGCAGCAGGAAGATGTCGATCGCGCCGATGGAGGCGCCGATGAGCCCGCCGCGACCCCCGGCAAGGCTGACGCCGCCGAGCGCGACGGCCGCAATCGAGATCAGCGTATAAGCCTGTCCGATGTTCGGGTCGGCCGAGCCGATCAGGGCTGTCAACATCAGGCCCGCCACGGCGGCGAAGACGCCCGTGATGACATAGGCGATGAAGCGGACGCGGGTGACATCGACGCCGGCGGTATAGGCTGCGCGGTCGTCGCTGCCGATCGCCATCAGTTGATCGTAATAGGGCAGCCGGCGGATGGTCCACCAGGCGGCGAAGAGGGCGATCAGTGGCAGGGCCGACCAGGGGCCGGCCAGCGCCTTCAGCCAGCCCGGCGCCGGCCCGATGGGCGCGGGCAGGATGGTCAGGGTCACGCCGGTCAGCACGAGATAGGTCCCGAGCGTCGCCACGATCGGCTGGATTCGCACCAGCGTGGTCAGCGCTCCGTTGATGGCGCCGATCGCAGCGCCGATCAGGAGGGCTGCGGGAATGATGACGAGCGGCGACGAGATGCCTGCCTTCAGAAACAGAAGCTGGATGACGATGGCGTTGACGAAGCCCATCAGCGGCCCGACCGAGATATCGATGCCGCCGCGTCCCCCCAGAATGACAGGCGCGGAGGCCACCGCCGCGCCGATGAGCGGTGCTGCAAGCCCGATGAGCGACCCCCAGGCTGCCGGGTGGAAGCGTGCCGGGTTGAGGATGAGGTTGACGACGAGCAGGATGACGAGGAGCACGAACGCAAAGCCCGTATCGCGCCAGAGCCCGCCCAGTGTTCGCGGAAGCGCCTTCATCATGCCGCGCGTCCGAACATGGCGGCGATGACGGCATCGGTGGTCATGGCAGGCCCCTGCAGGTTGGCGACGATATCATGGTCGCGAAAAACGAGAACGCGATGGCACAAAAGCAGGATCTCCTCGATCTCGCTGGACAGAACGACCAGCGCCATGCCGTCCCGAGCAAGATCGCGAAAGACGTCATAGAGCACATGGCGGGTGGCGACATCGACGCCGCGGGTGGGGTCGTTGAGCAGCAGCACATCCGGCTTCAACGCCAGGGCACGCGCCAGCAGCACCTTCTGCTGGTTGCCGCCCGACAGCGTGGTGATCGCCGCATCCGGCCGCGGTGCGGCGATGAACAGCCGGTCGCGATAGACCTCGTAGCGCCGCGCGCGCTGGCCGGCGCTGATGAAGCCGAAGCGGGCATCCTCCGACACCGTGGAAATGGCGAAGTTGTCGAGGACGGACTGGGTGGGGAAGATGCCTGTCGCCCGCCGGTCGCGCGGGAGATAGGCGACATGGGCGGCGACGGCCTTGCGGAAATCCGTAATCCGCGTCTCGGTGCCACCCCGCTCCAGGGACACGGATCCGGCGAGCGGCTTCTGCAGGCCGGCGAGCGTTTCGAGAAATTGCTCCTGTCCATGCCCGTCGAGGCCGGCAAGGCCGACGATCTCGCCGGAGCGGATCTCCTCGATGATCGGGGTCGCGCCGCGCCGGATCACGAGGTCACGGGCATGAAGGCGTGCGGGATCAGACATGCAGTAACGCCTCGGCCGTTTGTGGCGCCATGGCTTTCAGCAGCTCCGCAGGCGTCGAGAGCCCGCGCTCCTCGGTCGTCACGACCTTGCCGCTGCGCAGGATGGAGATCCTGTCGGAAAGGCTCATCACCTCATCCATACGGTGGGTGATGAAGAGAAGCAGCGAGCCTTCCGCCGCCAGCTGGCGCATCAGGGAGAAGACGGACTCGCGGTCGGCATAATCGAGCGCGGCCGTCACTTCATCGAGAATAAGAACACGCGGGCGACGAACGACCGCACGCGCCAGAACGATCAACTGCTGTGCCGCAAGCGGCAGAGCGCCGGCTTTGACATCGAGCGGGACCGGCGTGACGGCAAAGCGGGCCAGCGCATCTGCCGCCGTCTGCCGCCGCTGGTCGCGCGGGACGTTCCGGTGCACGAGCCCGTCGAGCCCAAGCAGGATATTGTCCTCCACGCTCCTGTCCGGCGCGATCAGCACTTCCTGGAACACGGTGGCAAAACCGGCGGCTTGGAAATCCGCAGGCCTCCGCCCCAAAAACGGCGTCCCGTCCAGCAGCATCGTACCCCCATCCGGCTGAACGATGCCGGACAGCAATTTCACCAGCGTGCTCTTGCCGGAGCCGTTCTCACCGAGGATCGTGTGGATGGTGCCGGCACGGAACGCGATGCTGGCGCCGGCAAGAGCCACCGTCTCACCGTAGCGTTTTGACAGAGTGTTGATTTCGAGCATCGTACCGTCCGCCTGTGGCGGCGGGCCGTCCACCTGGAACGCGCCCGCCTCTCCCTCATATTATCGCTACTTCGCGCACGCATCGGGCGTGGACGCATAGTCCCAGCCGGGCGTGGGCTTGGCGCCGGTGAAGTAGGCGTCGAGCAGCGGTTCCGGCATCGGATCCTGCGGCGGAACCGGGAAGACGGACACGGAGTCCGGCATCATGCAGTCCTTGTACCAGTTCGGCAGATCGGCATTGTGGATGGCCGGGATCGGAATCATCAGCGTGTTCAGCTTCGGCTTCTGTCCATCCAGCATGCGCGCGCCGACGCGAAACAGCGTCTGCGCCGTCCAATGCGGCAGGAGCGCGTGGCCCTCGAAGCGGAACTTGTCCGGATTGGCCTTCCAGTAGCCAAGTGCATCGCCGGTCAGTGAACCCGTGATCAGCGGCGCAGGGCGGCCGGCTTCGGCAAAGGCTTCGGCCACGACGCGGCTTTCGCTGCCTGTGGTCCAGACCGCATCGATCGGCGCCGGATTGGTGGCGATTGCCTGAAAGACGACCGTCTTCGTGACGTTGGCCGTCCAGTTGCCGTTGACGTTGCGGGCAACCCTGAGCTTGGTGTTTTCGGCAAGCGCCTTGTCGCCGCCCTGCCGTTCCTGCACCACGATCGGATGGCCAGCAATACCTTCGACCAGGAGAACGCTGCCGCCATCCGGCAGAGCCTTGCCGACCGCGCTCATCATGTCGTAGCCCCAGCGCGCATAGTTGGAGTCGACATTGATCGCGTTCGGGCTGGTGACGGAACCGGCAGCCGTCACGAAGGGAATGCCGGCTTTCGCAGCCGCGTCGATGGCATCGTCCAGCGCCGTCGCCGAGCCGGGGATGGAGGTGATGATCGAGCAGCCCTTGTCCACGAAGGCTCGGATCTGGTTGATCTGCTGGCTGACGTCGTTGTTGCTGTCGGACACTTCGAAGCTGGCTACGGTCCCGTTCGCGATCAGCCCTTCCACCAGCCGCTGCAACTCCTTCGTCACGGTCACCCGCCACGGGTTGCCCTGATAGGATTCCGAATGGCACCATTTCCAAGGTTTTGCAGGGGCCGTGAAGCCATCCCAGGCCGACGGCAGAACCGCCTGCGGCGCGCCTTCGTACTGCGCCTTCAAAGGCTCCGGCAGACCGGCGACGACGGTGGCGACGGCATCCTGTGCCTGCGTGGCATGCGCGGACAGCACGAGCGCTGTTGCGGCCAGAAGGCCGTTGATCCTCATTTTCATCTCTCTCTCCTCCCGAATGTCCGGCTCCTCCGCCGGGATATTAAATCGTCTTGAAACTCTCGCGGAACAGGCGGTTGAGGTCGGCGACGACCTCTGCCGGCGGACGCTTTTCCAGAAGGCCGCGATTGATCCGGTCGGAAGCCGCCTGCTGGAACACCATGTAGCCATCGTGCCGCGGGCGAACCCAGGCAGTCTCCAGCGTTGCCCGCGTGGCACGGTAGAAATCGGCCGTCGTGGCGTTCACCGTCTCGTCGTCCCAGGCCGCCGCATGCCCCGGCTGCCCACCGGAAGCGGCATAGAGGCCCTTCTGGACATCGCCGCTGGCGATCCAATAGGCAAAGTCGATCGCTTCAAGGGGCGAGGCAGAAAAAGCGGAAACCGCGATGCCGGTGCCGCCCAGTGCAGACCCGACAGGGCCGTTCCGGCCCGCGGAGGGTATGTTGCAGAAGTGAATGGGCTTCTCCCGAAACCCGTCCATGGCATAGCTGACATAGCCGTAGATCAACGGCGTCATGGCATAGGTCGAGCCGGTATCCGCCATGGCTTCGAAGACGGCGATGGGGTCCATCTCGAAGCACATTGAGGGGACGAGGGCGGCGAGTTCCCGCAGCGCCTCGAACGCAGCCGCACCGGCCTCCGGCGCGATGAGTTCCTCGCCCTCGACGGCACAAGGCGTGCCTAGATTGGCCGCCAGCGTGTAGAAACTCATGAGGCTGTGCGGCGGGCGAAGCGGCAGCAGCACGCGGCCTTCGCGTGCGAGATCCAGCATGTCTACCCACCGCTGCGGGGGTGCGGACAGGAGATCCGGCCGAAAGGCCTGCACCTGCGTTGCCGCATCGATGGGCAAGCCCCATTGCCGGCCCTGCCAGTGATAGCTCGGAAAGGATGCACCAACGCTGCCGGCACGAAGAGCCGCTGCCTCCGCCGCCTTCTCCGGCACGTCGAGTGGCGCGAGGCAGTTCTCGCGCGTGATCTGGCCGACATGCGGATGATCGATGACGATGAGGTCGTAGGCCCGCGCCAGCTCCTCGACGGGATAGGTCTCGAAATCCTGCAAAGAGCGTTTGTCCCAAGTGATGGTGACGCCGGTCTGCTCCTGCCAGAGACGCGAGCAGGCGACCATCGGATCGTAGCCGCGCGGGTGGTTCCAGGTCATGCCCTTGAGGGTGATGCGGTGCGTGTTCACAGGCCAAACTCCTCACGGATCGCCGCGCTCTGCTCACCGATCCGGGGCGCTGCCCGATCGAACGTGGGGCGCACGCCATCGATCCTGAGCGGCGACCGCGTGGTGTGGATGGAGACGCCATCGTCGCGAGAGACCGTTTGCAGCATGTCGAGATGCTGAAAGCCGTCGCTTTCCATCAGCTCCTTCCAGTCCATCACCTTTGCGCACCAGATATCCGCCGGCTCCAGGATGGCGAGCCATTCGTCGATGGTCTTTTCGGATATGCGTTTGGCGATCAGCGCCTTGATCGCATCCCGCGCGGTAAACCAGCTCGACGGATCGTCCCGGAACATGGCGAGCTCGTCCATCTCCAGAAGGTCCGCCAGTTTCGGGATCGGGGTCATCGCGATGGCGAGGTATCCGTCGGCTGCGGGATAGACGCCGTAGGGGGCCGAGAGATAGGCGTGTGCACTGCGGAAATCCGAACGCTTCGGCAAACGACGACCGTCGTTCAGATGCGTGGTCAGCACCTCGAACTGCAGATCGACCAGAGCTTCGAGCAGGCTGGTTTCCACGTGACTGCCTTTGCCCGTCACGCCGCGCCGCACGAGCGCGGCAAGAATGCCCTGCGCGGCAGCCGCACCGGCCAGCATGTCGCCAATGGCGAGCCCGAAGGGTACCGGCCCCTGCCCCTCGTCGCCATTCAGCCACATGACGCCGGAACGCGACTGCGCCAGAAGATCCTGTCCCGGACGCGACACCCAGGGGCCTTCGTTGCCGTAACCACTGATCGAGCAGAAGACGATACGCGGATTGATCGCCTTCACTTTGGCATAGTCGAGCCCCAGCCGCTCGATGACGCCAGGACGGAAATTCTGGATGACGACGTCGGCGCTTTGCAGCAGTTTACGGAGCGCTGCGAGGTCGCCGGCGTTCTTCAAGTCGATCGCCAGGCTTTCCTTGGCGCGGTTGATCGCGTGGAAAATCGTGGAGTCGCCGCCGATCTCCGTATCGCTCAGGTAGAGCCGCCGCGAAAGGTCGCCGCCATCGGGCCGCTCGATCTTGATCACGCGGGCGCCGAGATCCATCAGGCGGAGCGAACAATAAGGGCCGGACAGGAACTGGCTCATATCCACGACAAGGAGCCCGCTCAAGGGAAGTTCGGTCTGGTCCGCTGCGGCTGGGGTTGTGAAGGCTGGAATATCGGATATGGGCATAACGGCTTACTTTTCGATGACGACGATGGCGCCGGGGTTCTTGTAGCGGACGGTCTGGAGATGCTTGCAGTAGAGCACCAACTCGCCCTCGCCCTTGAAGATCTCGTAGCTGGCCCTGATCAGGCCGAGATCCGCCGTGCGCGGCTTCTTCTCCATATTGGTCCGGATCGTGTAGATCGTGTCGCCGATGAAGACCGGCTTGATGAAGCGCAGCCTGTCATAGCCGTAGGAAAAGGCATTGACGCAATTCGTGGCGACGAGGCCGAGGCCTGCGGAAAAAACGAAGGCACCGGCAACGAGCCGACGACCGAAGACGCCGTCCCGCCGGGCAAACATCTCGTCCTGAACGTACGGATGGATGTCGGTCACGAGCGTGTTGAAGAGATGACTGTCGGATTCCCCAAGGGTGCGGCGCAGCGAACGGATCTTCTGACCGACCGGCCAATCCTCGTAGAACCAGTTCTCCGCATTCCAAACCGGGAGGCCCGCATGGTCTGCCGGCATATCCGAGGGAAAGGTGCTTTCCACACCCACAGTCGGCTGAAACGTCTCCACGAAGCTCCTCCTCCGCATTTTCTTATGTGAAGATAGTGTTCACATATGGATTGCTTTTGCAAGAGGCATCGACCATTCTCGCCACGGGAAAAGGAACCGTTGGAAGACGGTGGAAATGGGAGGAAGAGACATGGCGGAGCCTTGCCTGGTGTTTGTCGGATCGCTCAATCGCGAGGCGCCGTATTTTCAAGGCGCGCGCGGCACGGGCCTGACGGTCTTCAGCTTCGATGAGGATACGCTGGCGGTAGAGACGATTGCCGGCTTTACCGGCATCGACAACCCGACCTTCCTCTCGGTCACGCCGGATGGGCGCCGGGTCTATGCCAATTCCGAGATCTTCGGCTGGGCGGAAGGTCTGGTCTCTGCCCTGTCCTTCGATCGGGCAACGGGACGATTCGCGCCGATCGGCATGCAGCCGACCCTCGGCAGCATCACGGCGCACAATACACTTTCGGACGATGGCAGATGGCTGTTCGTCGTCAATTACGGCATGGGTGCCGGCGGACCGGATCAAGCGCTCGTGGTCTATGGCATTCGGGAGGACGGGAGCCTGACGCCACCTGTCTCCAGCGTGCAGCAGGCGGGAACCGGGCCGGATACCGAACGGCAGGAGCGTAGCCACGCCCATAGCGTTACGCGCATTGGGCCAAACCTGCTGCTGGTCGCAGATCTCGGTACGGATACGCTGACCACCTATACCATCGGAGACGAGGGCAGCCTGACGCGCCGCCATGTCTGCAAGACCGCGCCTGGGGCCGGTCCCCGGCATGTCGCACTTCATCCCGGCGGAGGCTGGATCTTCGTGATGAACGAGCTCGACTCGACCATTGCAAGTTACGCTGTCAGCACCGACGGCCGGCTGACGCCCGTCGATGCCAAACCCGCCGTACCCGAGGATTCCCGCGACGGCAATCACTGCGCCGATATCCAGATCTCGCCGGACGGTCGTTTCGTCTATGGCTCGAACCGCGGACACGACAGCATCGTCACCTTTGCCGTCAATGACGCCACCGGCCAACTGAAGCATGTCGCCCATACGCCCTGCGGCGGCGAGACCCCGCGAAACCTTGCGATCTCACCGTCAGGCCGGCACCTCCTTTGCGCCAACCAGAACGCCGACGTCATCACGATCTTCACGCGCGATGCGGACACGGGCAGCCTGACACCGAGCGGAAAGACGATCGCCGTGGGCACGCCCATGTGCATTCGTTTCGCGTGATCGGCCGAGAGGCCGGCAGGGTATGCCCGCCGGCCCTCCTCAGACTTACTTGCCGTCCTTCAGCTTGCCGACCTCTTCGGCACTCAGTTCGCCCACGGTGGTCACATCACCGTTCGTGATCTTCCACAAGCGGAAGGGACCGGTGATGTCGCCATACTGGTCGAAGCTGACCGGGCCGATGACGCCCTCATACTTCACAGGTTTGCCCTCCTTGATCAGCGCCAGGGCCTTGACGAACTCTTGCTTGCCGGCGTGGATCGGCGTGCCGCCGTCGGCCACGACCTCGCGCATCGCGGCCTTGATGGCCGCTGCATCCGATTTGCCCGCCTTGGCAATGGCAAGTCCGACGATCGCACCGGCATCGTAGGAACGATCGGCCGCCGGCGCCGACGGCGCGATGCCGCCGGAGAAGGCCTCGTAATTGGCGTTGAAATAGTCCGTCGAAGCGGTCGGGCTGGTGCCGGACGAGGTGCCGTAGGCATTTTCCAGATATTGCGCGCCAACGCTTTCGATGAAGTCCTTGGAGTTCATGCCGTCGTTCAGGAGGAACGTCTGCTTGCCGCCGCCGGAGATCCAGGCGCGGGCGATCGTCGCGCCATCCACCGGCGTGCTAACGAGGTAAAGCGCATCCGGCTCGCCCGCCATGGCGGCGCTTGCTTCCGAGGCATAGCTGGACTGCTTCTCGTTATAGGGCGTCGTGGTGGTGATGGTGCCGCCGAGCTTTTCGTAAGCCGTCTTGAACTCCCGCACCATGTTGACGCCGAAGTCGTTGTTGACGTTGATGATGGCGATCTTCTTCAGGCCCTGGTCGATCGCATATTTTGCAGCCGCCGTTCCCTGCAGCGCATCCGAGGTGATGGTGCGGAAGAACACGCCGTTCGTCTTGCCATCACGGCCGAGCGCAGTGAGCGTCGGCGACGAGGAGGCCGGCGAGATCTGCACGACGCCGGCCGGCGCCGTGACCGAGGTCAGGATCGGAATGGACACCGAGGAAATGATGCCGCCGATGATGACCGGCACCTTCTTGATGTTGACGAGCTGCGTCGCCTGATCGACGGCAACATTGCCCTGGCTCTGACTGTCGCGTGTATCGGCCACGACCTTGCAGCCACCGACGCCACCGGCGTCGTTGATGTCACGGAAGGCCATCTCGACGGATTTTGCCCCCGCCTGACCATATTCGCCAGCGGGGCCTGTCAGTTCCATGACGAGGCCGACGGTGATGTCGCAATCGGCCGAGAAAGCGGGCGATGTGGAGGCTGCCAGCGTGGTGAAAAGCGCTGCGAGCAGATGTGACGGTCTCATTCCTATTCCCCTTTGTTGAGATTGTATTTCATGATGGCGCCGTGACGGCCCGTGCGGTCGCGTTCCAGCGTATAGACATCGCCGTCCAGCGGCCGGGCTTCAGTAAGGACGTCTGCCAGCGCCGCATGGTCTTCGTCGTTCAGCACGATATCGCAAATGGCGAGATTGGCGGGCAGATGGCTGCGGTTGCGCGCACCGACGATGACGCCGGCAACGGTGGGCTTCGTCAACATGGCTGCACTCGCGACCGTCGCGATGTCGGTCTTGTGGCGGTCGGCAATGCGCCGCAGCGTCTGTAGAAGAGACTGGAAAAGGTCCCATCCACCGAAATCATCGATGATCAGCTTGTACTTGGTCAGCGACCGGTTTTCGAGCGGATGCTCCGGCTCCACCTGGCCCAGCCAGCGATCGCTGAGGAAGCCGCCGGCGACCGTGCCGTAGCAAAGCAAGGCAAACCCCTTCTCGCGCGCGAGGTCGACCATACGCTTTTCAGGTCGCTGGTCGAGCAGCGAATATTGCAGTTGAAGGGAGGCGACGGGAACGCCGGCATGAATGATCGCCGCCACGTGGTCTGCGTCGAAATTTGTCAGGCTGACCTTTCCGATCCTGCCCTCTTCCGAGAGTTCCTTCAACCAGCCGGCCGTCTCCAGCCAGCCGGGCACGTCGAGCGCCCACCAGTGAAACTGGACGAGATCGAGTGTCTCGAGGTTCAGCCGCTTGCGCGAGGTGTCGATCACGCCCTCGACATAGGCCTTGTCGATGGTGGGCAGGACGGCAAGGTCGGGCACGAACTTCGTATGGACCCGGATGCGCGACAGCGCCTCTGCACCCCGCAGGTTGCCATAGGCGAGCCGGAAGCGGCCGATCAGCTCCTCCACGCCGGTATAGATGTCGGCACAGTCGAATGTGGTGATGCCGGCATCTGCAAATGCGATCATATGCTCCACCGCAGAATCGGCATCGACAGCGCCATGGCCGCCGGCCAACTGCCAGCCGCCGCGGATGACGCGGGAAATCTCGTAGTCGGGGGCGATGGCGATGCGCTGCATGTCTTCAGGCCTATGTTTCGTCGTTCAAGGGGACTGCGGTGGTCGCGGCGTGGCTGAAACGTCGCCGGCCCAGGCGGGTGATCCGCAACCGCGTGGAACAGTTCGGGTCCGGACAGGCGATCTCCGCATCCGTCGTCATCCAGTCGTTGCGGTGGGTGGGCCGCTGCTTCGCCGCAAGCAGCGGCAGCACGGAGGCGAGCGAATAGATCGACAGGCCCTGCCCCACCGGCAGATGCAGCATTTCGCCGCGCAGCTCGAAATGATCGCCCGGCTTCGCGCCGCAATAGACCGCCCCGCCCTCGGGAATGACCACGTCCACGCGCAGATCGAACAACTCGAAGCCGTCATCGCCAGCCTCAGCCATAGCGCACCTCCACGTTTTGCTGTGCATCGAGCCGTCCCCGGATGAGGTCGAAGGAGCGGCTGATGTCATTGGTGAGCGAACGCAGCGCCGCATCCTCGTCGCGCGCTTCAAGCGCTGCGATCAGCGCCCAGTGATGATCGGTTGCGGCGAGCCCACCCTGCTCGTCGTGGATCTGCGCCGCCTGACGGATGATGGCGCCGGACTGGAGCCAGAGGCTTTCGACAATAGACAGGAGAACGGGGGAGCGGGCGACGCTGTAGAGATGAAAGTGGAAGCGCTGGTTCAGCGCGGAGGTGACATGGCCGATATCCTTGCCATGCGTCTCGAAGGCGGCATCGCAATCCACATTGGCCTGCTTCAGGATAGCGACATCCTCCCGCGTCAGATGCGGCAAGGCAAGCGAGACCATCCGTCCTTCGATGAGAATCCGGGCGCGGGCGAGATCGTCGAGCCGCGCGCGGGTGATGAGCGGCACGCGGACGGAGCGGTTCGGCAGCGACTCCAGCGCCTTTTCCGACACGAGACGCCCCAGCGCCTCGCGCACCGGCATGGTGCTGGTCTGCAACCGCTCGGCCAGATCGACGATGCGCAGCACGTCGCCGGCATCGAACATGCCGTTGATCAAAGAATTCCGCAGCTGAGCATAAACGCGATCCTGCAGCGTCTCGCGCCCGACCGGCGAGATCGCTTGCGTCTCGACGCCAGCGGCAGTGGGTGCGTTTCGCAGATCGCCTCCCGTTCCTATTGCCATCTCCCACGCTCCCGCGGCTGTGCGGTCTTCGATATCATGCTCCTCAGTTGACTGAGTTTGATCAAACATCACCGATCAAATCAAGTGCCTTCCGTGCGCCTTTGGGACCGCAACCGCGCAAGATGCCGAAGAAAGACCCTGACATCAGCGTTAAAATTAACCGTATAGATCGGTCGAATTTTAGAAATCGCGCATTTTTCTTCTTATTTAAGAAGTTTCGGGATTACTGTTCCTCGATATAAGGTGATGTATACTGACGAGGATCCTATGACCCATCACTCCGAAAACCAGGCTGCTTACTTTATGGGCTTCGCCGGTCTCGGCGCCATGCTGACGGCGGCGGGTACGGCGAAGATCGTTGCGCACCTGCCGACGGCAGACGCCTTCATCGGCTCGATCTGCGGCAGTTCGGCCGATGTTTCGGGCTCGATGTTTGCCGACGCCGTCCATTGCTGGGGCTGCCCGGCCGCCGCTCTCGGCGTCGCCCTCCTGGTGGCGACGACCATCGCCGCACGGCTGCGCCCAGCCGGTACTCTCGTGCTTCAACCGGTCCGCTAAAGCAGGCTCTCGACCGCCCCGCGGTCCGCATTTTCATTTCTGATCGTTTCGGAACACTGCAGGCTGACGCCTTGGCAGTCTGTTCATCCCATGGAGTATGACCAATGGCCAACCTGACCTCAAAGGATACGAATGGCAACGGCGAATGGGGTGCCGTCATCAAGGACGCCCTCATTCCGCTTCACTCCATCGTCCTGCCGGACGGCAAGGTGCTCGCATTCGGCACGGACGGCGTTGCCGGAGACTACGACGCGCGCTTCGTCTACTCCATCTACGATCCGGTCACGGGTGTGCTCAAGGTTCTGCCCAATACCACGGGCACCAACATCTTCTGCTCGCAGATGTCGATCGACCCGAACACGGGCAACGTCATCATCATGGGCGGCGACAACCACAATACCGGTGAAGCCGGCGGCACCTGGACCGGGCGGCACGATGTCGTGATGTTCGACTACACCACCCAGTCGATCCGCAACATCTCGCAGGAAGACTCGAGCTTCGCCCTGCATCAGGCCCGCTGGTACGGCACCACGGTGACGCTGAGCAACGGCGAGATCCTGATGGTCGGCGGCCGTGACGAGAACTCCAACGGCTCGACCTTTGCCGAGATCTACAACAGCGAAACGGGCATGCGGCAGCTATCAGGCACCTACATGGGCGACATGAAGGACGGCGAGGGAACGCTGACCGGCACCTATTACTATCCGCACGCCTGGCAGGTCACCGATGGTTCGGTCATCATTATCGAGGCGGGCGGCACCAGCAATTCCGGCCACGACGTCTACCGCATGGACGTGCACGGCGAAGGCTCCATGCAGAAGATCGGCAAGCTGCCTTTCGACACCCGCAATCTCACCGGCTCCATGATGTACGAGACCGACAAGGTCATCGTCGCCTCGAGCACGGGCCAGGTCTGGAAGGCCGACCTGTCGCAGCCGACGATCAAGTGGGAGCTCGCCTTCTCGATCAACAATGAAAACGGCGGCGGTCTCGTCGCCCGCACCAACGGCACCTTCATCATGATGCCGGATGGCAAGGTCGCCATGGTCGGCGGCTCATCCAGCGCCGGCCTGCTGGCCGACAATCTGGGTAGCGCACAGCACTCCGTGCTCTTCTGGGATCCCGCTACGGGCACCGTCACCTATTCCGAGAAGCAGGATCTCGCCCGGATGTATCATTCGAGCGCGCTTCTCCTACCCGACGGCACGATCTACTCCGGCGGCAGCGGTTCGCCGGGTCCGGAAGAGAATGCCAATTTCCAGATTCTCAACCCGTCCTACCTGTTCGACGCAAACGGCAATCCGACCAGCGACCGGCCGTCGATCGTTTCCGCGCCGACCAACATCGATACCGACAGCGTCATCCGCATCACCGTGGACGACACGTCCGACATCGACAAGATCACCTTCATCAAGTCCGGCGCCAACACGCATGCGCGCAATGCCGACGTGCGGTTCGTGGAGCTTGAACACAAGATCATCGACGGCAACACGGTTGAGATCACGATCCCGAAGGCCAACGTCGCCATCCCCGGCACGTGGATGATGTTCGTCGTGGACAAGAACGGCGTCCCCTCCGTCGCCAAGATGGTCGGCGTCGACATGGTCGATCTCCAGCAGACCGACAATCTTCAGGGCGGCGGCGCGACCATCTATGCGATCGACAACGAGCAGATCGACGGCGCCTTCGCACTGGCCGTCAGCGCGCGCTTCGACGATCTGGCCGGTGGCAAGAACCAGAAGATCTTCGACCTCGGCAACGGCCCCGATGCGCAGAACATCTGGCTGGGCCAGGTCCGCGATACCAGCGACATCGAGTTCGTCATCAAGCAGGGTGGCGAGACCTACCGTGTGGTCGCGACCAACGCGATCGTCGAGGGTGAAACCGCGACATGGCGCGTCGGTGTCGATCCGAACGGCGTCATGCGCATCATCAAGAATTCCGACGTCCTGAAGGAAGGTCAGGGGGTCGTTCCCGCCGACGTCGATCGCGCGCACTACCTCATCGGCGAATCCAGCGTGTCCGGCGATGCCCATTTCGTCGGCCTGATCCGCGACCTGAAGATCGCGAACTACGGCAATTTCGCCGACCTCGATCCGTCCGCGCCAAGCAGCCCCTGCGCCACGACCGGCGAAGCCGTCTGCCTCTGCGGCCTGCTCGTGCCGGATGTGGACGACACCGCCGGAAACGACGCACCGAAGGTGTTTACGAAATACTCGACCGTTGCCGGAGACGTGACCGAACTGAAGAACGGCACGCCCGGCGAGAACAAAACCGAACTGACCACGAGCGGCATCATCGCCTTTGCGGATGCCGACGCGGAAGCCCACACCGCGAGTATCACGCCGAAAGGCGCGGACTATCTCGGCCAGTTGACAATCGGCAATCCGACGACCGGCGTCGGCGTGAAGACCGGCTCGATCACCTGGACCTACAAAGTCAATGACGCCGCTCTCGACAAGCTCACGGAAGGACAGGAGGTCGTGCAGATCTATGACGTCGCCATCAACGATGGCCATGGCGGTATCACCGTGCAGACGATCTCCGTCACGCTGCGCGGCTCGGACGATCCGGGCTTCCCGACGGACAGCCAGGTTACCGTGGTCTCCCGCCTTGCAACGACAAAGGCGGACGATAGCGTTGTCTTCGGCGACAACGTCCGTCTGCTCACAGGCGGCGACTTCGGCGGCGGCTCGAACCGGCTGGAGGCCGGCAACTTCTTCGAGTTGAAAGCTGGCAATCTCGATTTCAGCAACAGTCTGCATTCCGCCTCCGTGTCCACCGGCATGGGCGCCCGCCTGAATGGCGGTGACATTCTCATGGGCAAGGGCGGCATCAAGAACACGGTCGTCCTCGGTGACGAAACGACCTTCAGCCTCATCCGCGCCGATGGCTCGGGCGCCGGCACGGTCAATACGGTGACGATCGGCGACCGGTCGAAGTCGGATGCCGCCATCGACATGGACGGCGCCGGCACGGCTGCGAATTTCGCCGCGATGAAGATCAAGCTTGGCGATGGCGTCAGCATCGGCGGCGGCATCGATGCAGATGGCGCCTATTCCACCAAGACGTTCGACTTCGGATCCGGCGTGACCGTGGGCGGCGCGATGACGCTGAACGGCGCGCAGAACGTCAATACGATCAAAGCCGGCGACAACTTCACCCTGCGCGGTGCACTGACCGGCAGCACGACCGGCGTCGATACGGTCACGCTCGGCAAGAACTGGAACATCGACGGCCGCGTCAATCTGGGCGGTGGCGATGACCGGCTGAGCCTCGGCCTCTCCACGGTCGATACGACGCCGACCACGTTCGACGGCGGCGCTGGCAAGGACGCACTATCCCTCAGCATCGACGCCAGCGATCTCGCCAGCTTCGAAGCGGCGGCAAAGGCGGCGGGCTGGGTCGCGCTCGGCAATGACGCCTGGACGCCCCGCGGCAACCTCACCTGGCGGGGCATGACCTTCACCAATTTCGAAAGTGCCGAACTGAAGGTCGCAGGCCGCAACGACGCGCCTGAGGTGGTTGCCTCCGGCACCACGAAGACCGGTGCGGTCAGCGAGCTTTCCGACGGAAAGATCGGCGAAAACAGCACCATCCTGAAGACCAACGGTACGATCGAGTTCACCGACAGGAACCTCGGCGACACACACAGCGTGACGATCACGCCGCGCGACGGCGGATATCTCGGGACCATCGACTACAAGCAGCCGACCTCGGCGCAGTTCGGCCTTCTGCCGTGGGTTTATTCCGTCAACAGCGGCGCGCTGGACTGGCTGGCAGAGGGACAGGTGCGCACGCAGTTCTATGATGTCCGGATCACCGACAGCAAGGGTGCCAGCACGACAGAGACCGTTACCGTAACGATCACCGGTTCCAACGACGCGCCCGTCATCACCGCCGCGACATCAACGCTCTCCGGCGCGGTTGCCGAGCTGGCAGACGGCGCGCCGCAGGAGAACCAGGCGACCCATACGGCGACCGGTGCGATCAGCGTTGCCGATGCGGATATCACCGACAAGCAGGCGGTGAGCTACGTTGCCAGCGGTGCGAACTATCTCGGCACGTTCAGCCTTGGCACCGTCTCGGGTGGCAAGCTTGGCTGGACGTTCCAGGTGGGAGACGCAGCGATCGACCGGCTGGATGCCGATGAGGTGCTGACGCAATCCTATCAGGTGACCGTGGATGACGGCCATGGCGGCAAGGCGACGGAAACCGTCTCCGTCACCATTCGCGGTGCCCATGACGATGTCAGTGTCAACGTCGCACCGGTCGTCGATGTCGCAAGCTCGACGCTGGTCGGAACCATTGCGGAGCCGACGGGACAGGCGGGTTCCGATCCGAGCGTCAGCGGCTCTCTCGCCTTTGCGGATGCTGACGCTGCCGGCAGCGTGCCGACCGTCACGGCGACCGCTCGCGGCGCAAACTATCTGGGCGAACTCCTTCTCGGCACGGCATCCGCCAATGAGGTCGGCTGGACCTTCTCCGTTCCCTCGCACACTGTCGATTTCCTCGGCGCAGGCGAAACGCGCGTTCAGGTCTATGACGTCACCATCGACGACGGCCGGGGCGGCCGGACGACGCAACCGGTCAGCGTCACGATGACCGGGACCAACGATGCGCCGGTCATTCACACGAGCGCATCCGTGTTCTCGGGCGGGATCACGGAACTGGTGGATGGCTTGGCCGGGGAGAACCGGACGAGCCTGACGACACCCGGTTCGATCGCCTTCTCCGACGCAGACCTCAGCGACAGCCACACCGCGACGTTTACGGCAAAGGCCGCCGACTATCTCGGCGCCTTCACCCTCACCCGGGCCGAGAACGGCAGGATAGGTTGGACGTTCTCTGCCGAAGACAGCGCTCTCGACAAGCTCAAGGCAGGAGAGGTTCTCACCCAGTCCTACGACATCATCGTCGATGACGGCCATGGCGGTCGGACGACCCGAACCGCGGTGGTGACGATCACCGGCGCGAGCGACGCCGAAGCAGGCCCGACGATCGTCTCCGCTCTCCAGGTCGGGGCCGGCGCGGACGCCATTGTTTTCGGCGACAACACCACCCTGAACCAGGGCGGCAGTTTCGGCGCGGGCGCCAACAGCCTGACGGCAGGCGACAACTTCGTACTCAAGGCCGGTACGCTCAACTTCGATGCGAGCACCGGACCGGCGAGCCTGACGCTTGGAAAGAACGCCAACCTCAACGGCGGCGACATCCTGATGAGCGAGGACAGGGCCGCAAACTCGGTCGCCGTGGGCGACGGATCGAAGATCAGCTACGTCCTCATGAACGGCGGCGGCGCCGATGCGTCGCAGACGCTGACGCTCGGTCAGAAGGTGACGACGGATTACGCGATCGTCATGAACGGCAGCGGCACCGCCGCGGACGCGATGGAACTCGCGGTCACGATCGGCAACGGCTCCCTGGTCGGCGGCGCTCTCACTGCGAACGGCAACAATGCGGCGAAGCGGGTGACGCTCGGTGATGCCGTCACGATCGACGGCGCGCTCTCCCTCCAGGGCACGAACAACACGACGACGGTGAAGATCGGCGACGACCTGACTCTGAAGGGTAACTTCAACGGCGCGGGCTCGGGCGTGGAAACCGTCGAGATCGGCCGGAACTGGCAGATCGATGGTCAGGTCGATCTGGGTGGCGGCAACGACACGCTGCGGATCGGCACCACGACCCGCGACGGCGCGGGCATCATCTCCGGCGGCGCCGGCACGGACAGCCTCGACATCGTCATGACGGACGACCTGCGCGCTTCGTTCGAAAGCGCGGCATCCGCCGCAAACTGGGTTCGCAAGGCGGACGGGTCCTGGGATCCGCAGGGCCGTGCGCTGAGCTGGCAGGGCAACACCTATACGAGCTTCGAAGCCGTGAAGACGACGTTTGTGGCTGGCACGTCGGCGGTCGCCGTGAAGACGGCGATCGATAGCCTGCAGGCGACGGCCGGCGCCGACGCCTTCATTCTGGGCTCGGACGTTACCCTACAGAACGGCACCTATTTTGCCGGCGGCGCCAACAGCCTGACGGCCGGTGACAACTTTACCCTGAAGGCCGGCACACTCAACTTCGATGGCAGTTCGGGCGCCTCCAACCTGACGCTCGGCAAGAACGCCAACCTCAACGGCGGCGATATCTTGATGAGCAATGCGGGCGCTGCCAATGCGGTGACCGTCGGCGATGGCTCGAAGATCAGCTACGTCCTGATGAACGGCGGCGGCGCCAAGGCATCGCAGATGCTGACGCTGGGCGAGAAGGTCACGACCGACTATGCCATGGTCATCGACGGCAGCGGCACGGCGGCGGATGTGATGGAAATCGACGTCAGGATTGGCAACGGGTCGTCCATTGGAGGCGTTTTCTACGCCAACGGCAGCAATGCCACGAAGACCGTGACGCTCGGAAACAACGTCACGATCGACGGCGCCATGTCTCTTCAGGGCATCAACAACACCACGACGGTGAAGATCGGTGACGATCTGACGCTGAAAGGCGCTTTCATCGGCGCGGGCTCGGGGTCCGAAATCGTCGAAATCGGCAAGAACTGGCAGATCGACGGCGCCGTCAATCTCGGCGCTGGTAACGACAAGCTGCGGATCGGCAGCACCGACCGCGACAGCGCAGGCACCATCGCCGGTGGCGCGGGCACAGACAGCATCGAGCTGGTCCTTGCCAGCACCGCCGAGAAGACCGCTTTCGCAGCAGTTGCCAAGGCAGCGGGCTGGCAGATGCTCGATGATGGAAGCTGGAACACGCTCGGCCGCGCCGTCACCTGGCATGGCGTGACCTACACAACCTTCGAGACGGCGAAGGCCTCCATCGAGCCGGTGGCCGTCATCGCTGTTGCGGCAGGGGACGGGCATATCCAGGGCCTCGCCGCCTCTGCCATGTCGACAGGCATGGCAAAGGCCGTCACACTCGACACCGCGACATTCTACGGCACCGACGGCGACGACTTCATCCTCGGCAATGCCGGCGACAACATCCTCGAATCCCGTGGCGGGAACGATACGGTCGATGGCGCACAGGGCTATGATGTGCTCCGTCTTTCAGGCAATGCCGCCGACTACAGCTTCGTCAAGGAAGCGGATGGCAGCATTCTCATGACCAGCGCTCACGACGGCCATGACGTCCTGCACAATGTCGAAGCCGTCTGGTTCCACGACTCCGCACAGCCGACGGCAATCGACCATCTGACGAACTGATGGCCTGACGATAGGCTACCGGGCGATGACGACGCCCGGTAGAGATGGACGCGGTTCGCCCCCATCGGGGATTCCGGTGGTTTCCCCTTTACTGCGTCTGCGGGGTTCCTTCCCGCTTTCCGTACCGACGATTTCGGCGAGGAGGCCCGAGGTCGCAGCAAGACGCGTAATGGCGGCAAAGCGCGTGACCACGGCTTCCAGTTCTTCACTGGTCGCCATCGTCAGCTGGCGACGGGTCAGGAGAACGTCGTCGATGGGAATGAGGCCGGCATGGTACTGGTCCACCTTGGCCGCATAGGATGTGCGCAGCGCTTTGATCTTGCGCCGCGAAAGGTCTGCCTGTTTCGTTGCGGACTGAACCTCGATCCAGTCGACGCGCAACTGCGTCTCGGCCTTCCGGTCTTCCGAAAGCGCCCGATGCATTGCCGCATTGGCAAGTTCGTCGGCCTCCCGCACATCGGCCGTGGTCGTGAGATCCACCAGAGGCACGGTCAGTTGCAGCCCGACGCTCCACCCGTCCGTATTGCGGCTGGTGCGCGTGGTCCTGGAGGTCTTGTAGTCCGTCTTCAGGTCGAGACGCGGAAAGTAGCGGCCCTTGGCCACCTTGCGCCCGTTTTCCGCCGCATCGAAACGGTGCCAGTTGGCTTTCAGCCCCGAATTGCGCGAATGGGTCAAATCGACAAGCGCATCGAGGCCTCGCCGCGGCACGGCTTCGAGGTTGGGAAGCTTGAAGCCGCCGGGTGCAGCCTGCCGTAGCTGGGAGGACAGGATGGCCCTGGACTTCGCCGCCGAACTGCTGGTGATCACCAGCGTGCGGGCGACATCGCTCAGTTCCGCTTCCAATTCCGCAGCATCGCCTTCGGTCGCCCGTCCGGCATCGACGCGACCGCGCACGGCCTTCCGCAAGGTGCCAAGATCGCGCAGATTGTCCTCCAGCACCTTGGCCTGCCGGGTCGCAAGGTTCAGGTCGATTGCGGCGTTGATGGTTTCCAGCGCCACGCTTTCCGTGACGCTGCGCAGTTCGGCAGCCGCGGCCAGTGCCCGGCTCTCCGCACTTCGCTTCGTATAGAGACGTTGCCCGCCATCCAGCAGCGGCAGGGCGATGGAGATGCCGGCATTCATGCCGGGATCGTTCACGGACAATGACGAGTCGCGGTCCCCACCGACCCAGGCATTGCCGGAGACGGTCGGAAGAAACGCCGCGCTGGCGCGGCTGACACCCGCCTGCGCGGCCCGCTTTTCCGCCGAAAGGCTGCGCACGAGGTCGCTCTCCTCGATCGCCACGGAGACGGCATCCATGAGATCCGCAGAAACGCTGCCGATGCCTTCCCGAAGGAGCAGCGATGGTTCATTCGCGATATCGCGCGCCGCCTGCGGGCGGCGGATGGGCAAAGAGGCAGAGCCCATCTGGTCCATCATCGTCAGCCGCAGGTCGAGGCCGGACGGCGTTCCTCCCGTCTGAAGAGGATCGATCGTCATCAGCCGCAGACCTCTATCGCCTGCCGGGCGAAGGTCTTCGGCAAGACTGGTGCCGGCCATGAGACAGGTGCAGGCGAGAGCAAGCCAGGAGCGCGCCATGATCATGGCTCCCGGAAACTGCGGGAGAGACTGTCGATAAACGGCGCCATGACATAATCGGCAAAGGTCCGGCTCTCGCCCTCGATATAGACCTGCGCCGTCATGCCGGGACCGAGAAGCGCCTGCTCGGCAGGTGCGGCCTGTTTCAAAAGGAGATCGACCTCGAAATAATGCTGCCCGGTCTTTTCATCCGCCGTCGTGTCCGCCGCAACCCGCGTCACGCGTGCGTCGATATCGTCGAAGATCCGCGCGTTCAGCGCAGCGATCTTCACGCGCGCGGTCTGGCCGGTGCGCACATGGGTAATGTCATGCGGCGCGATGCGTGCTTTGACCGCGAAATCGCTGCCGGACGGCACGACTTCCGCCAGCACTTCGCCGGGAGCGATCACGGCGCCGATCGTCGTATGCTTGGAATGAACGACCGTGCCGGTGACGGGCGCGCGCAGGTCCGACGAGCGAACCGCAGCCTCTGCCGCCTGCATCTGTCCGGAAATCTGTCGCATTTCCGCCAGCACCTCCGTCAGCTTCATCGAGGTCTCGCGCTGGTCGGTCAGTTTCGCCTGACGAATTCGCGAGTCGATCTCGCCGGCATCGTCGGAAAGCGCCTCATGCTCGGCCTTCAGGTTGGCGAGTTCGGACGTGCGGGCCAGCAACTGGTCTTCCGTATCCCAGAGAACCTTGCGGGCGATATGTCCCCTGTTGACGGCCGGTTGCAGCGCGTCTGCCTGACGCTTCAGAGAAGCAAGCTGGGCTTCCATGACACCCAGCCGCTCCTCGACGCCCTGACGGCGGCGGTTCAGCGCATCCTTGCGTGCAAGCATCGCGTCGATCTCCGCATCCGCGGCACCGCGGCCGCGCTCGAACTGGCGTTGCTGTTCGGCGAGAAGCGGATCGGCCTCGCCCGTCGCGCCGGTTTGAAGATCATCGATCGATGCCGGCATCGTGTCGAAGCCCTGGCGCATATCCATCAGGCCGAAATCTTCCGTCAATGTCCGACCTGCGTTCGCCGCGACGGCATTCTCCGCTTCCAGCCTGCGCCGCATGGCATCGAGGATGGCGAAACGGGCTTTGAAGCGGATAAGATCTGCCTGATCGTTGACCGGATCGAGCCGCAGCACGGACGCACCTGCCTGCACCACCTCGCCGTCACGGGCCGCTATATCAGTGACCACGCCGCCGGTGCGGTGCTGCAGCACCTTGTTGCGACCGTTGGAGACGAGCACGCCTTCGGCAACGACGGCAGAACCGATGGGGAAGAGCAGCGACCAGAGAACGAAGACAGCGGCGCCGGCAAGCAGGCCGCGGCTCGATAGAGAGAGAATGTCGCGCGTCTCGGTCTTCACGCCGTCTGCCCAGCTGCCCTGCATGTCGTCGGGCACCTTCGCGGCAGCGACGGCGACGGGTGTCTCGGGGCGGAACATCCCCGACCACAGCCCATCGTCGGACGGTGCCGGGATGGGGCTGCTGCTGCCATTGGCGGGGAGCACGTTCACAGGGCGGCTGTTTGTCATCCTGGGTCAAGCCACCTGTGTCTGGTCGTGCCGGGAAGCAGCCTGCACAGCAGGCTGCTCGGCGACGAGGGTCAGCGGCTGGAGCGTGCCGTCCGCAATCGTGAATGCGCGATCAACCACCCGAAGGATGGAGGTGCGGTGCGCCGCGATGACAACCGCTGCCTTGCGGTGGCGCGCCTCGGCGACCGCAACCAGAAGTGCGCGTTCGCCTTTCTGGTCGAGGCTGGCATTGGGCTCGTCGAGCACGAGAATTTTCGGATCGCCGTAGAGGGCTCGCGCCAGCGCGATCCGTTGCTTCTGTCCGGTGGACAAAAGGAAGGACCGGTTGCCGACCATCGTCCGGTAGCCCTCGGGCAGGCCGACGATCAGCTCATGCACGCTTGCGCCCTTGGCAGCCGCGATGATCTTGTCCTCGGTCGCATCCGGATCGAACCGGGCGATATTGGCGGCGATCGTGCCGGGGAAGAACTCGATATCCTGCGAGACATAGCCGATCGTGCGGCCCCACTGGGCAGACGGCCAGATATCCTGCGCGATATCATCGACCGAGACAGCGCCGCCCGTCGGAGCGACAGCGCCGACCATGATCTGGATCAGCGTCGATTTGCCCGCACCGGTCGCACCGGTGATCAGCACGACTTCGCCCGGCATGACCTGGAGATTGACATCCTTGAGCAGGTGACGGTCCGGCTTGTTCGGATCGGGCGCGAAGCTCACGCCGTGAAGGGCGAGGCGGCCCTCCGGCGCAGGCAGCGTCATGCGCGCCTGGATCGACTTGTCGGGGCCGATCATCTCCTCGATATCGCGGATGGAGGCTGCCCCGCGCGAGATCTGCTCCCAGCCGCCGATGACCTGATCGATCGGCGCAAACGCCTTGCCGGAGATCATCGAGGACATAAAGATCATGCCAGCCGACATTTCGTTGCTGAGCACGAGGAACGCGCCCCAGCCCATCATCAGCACCTGCAGCATCTGGCGGAAGGCCTTGCTGATCGCCTGATAGCGCGCGGAGGTGGCGCCGGCCGCCTCGCTTTCCTTGAGGCCGAGCGCCGTCTTGCGTCCCCAGATGGTCAGAAACGTCGAGAGCATGCCATGGGCGCGCAGGTCCTCGATGCGGTTGAAGGCGCTCTGGGCGAAGCTGATGGCGTCATTCTCCGCCTGCCGGCTGCGCTCCCGCTCTTTTTCAGTGGCGGCCATATTGAGCCAGGAAAGGGCTGCGAGAACGAGGATGCCGATGACGGTCAGGAGGCCGAGGCTCCAGTGGAGCACCGTCATGATCAGCACGTAGAGCGGAATGAACGGCACGTCGAACAGAGAGGCGAAGGTGCGTCCGCCGATAAAAGCACGGGCGGAGGAGAAATCCCGCAGCATCTTGCCGGCTTTCGGTCCGGCCTTCTGGTCTGCCGCGAGCCGCGCGAAAAGTTTCGGCGCCACTGTGACCGTATATTTCGCCGCAGCACGGACAGCGAGATGGCCGCGCACTGCATCGGCCAGCCCCCAGACCACCAGCGCGACGAGAACGATCAGGGTGAGGTAGACCAGCGTCCCGATCGACCGCGAGCCGAGCACGCGATCATAGACCTGCAGCATATGAATGGAGGGTGCGATGACCAGAAGGTTCGCGATGATGGAATAGACGAATATGCCGCGCATATGGGTCGCCGTTATCCCAGCCAATGTCCGTAACGGTGCCAACATGGTACGCAGCCCTCTTTCGGCGACCCTAAATCAGCTATGGTTAATTTTCATTGAAGTCATCAACGGCGCGGATGGCGAGGTCGTATCGAACGGACGGATCGTTGAACCGGAGCAGCTCTGCTCCCGTACCTCTCCGGCAACGGCCCGTCCATGCTATCTCAAGGGCCAAAGGTTTTCGGAGTGCGGTTCATGGTCGAGAAAGTCACCGTCTGGTTCGATAGCGGCTGCCCGCTTTGCCAGCGTGAAATCGCGCTGATGCGGCGTCTCGACAGGCGTGGTGCGATCCGGTTCATCGATGCCTGCGACCCCTCGTCCGCCTGCCCGATCGACAGGGGCGATATCCTCGCGCGCTTCCACGCCGAAGAGAGGGGGCGGCTTATCACGGGCGCTGCCGCCTTCGCCGCGATGTGGCGCGCCATTCCTTTGTTGCGCCCGCTCGGCATCCTTGCCGGATGGGCGCCGGCAACGCCGCTTTTCGACACCGCCTATCGTGGTTTCCTGCGGGTGCGTCCGCGTCTGCAGCGCCTGTTTCGATGAAGCGTCGTCAGACCGTTGCCCTTGCGCGCGGCCGCGTTAGATCGTGGGTCAGCCGCTGCAATTGTGCATATCGACGGCAGAAACGAGCGGAAGACGCATGAGTGATCCGAAACGGGTAGCGATCATCGGTGCGGGAATGGCAGGACTGACGCTCGCCCGCGCCCTTGCCGGCCATGCCACCGTCCGCATCTTCGAAAAGAGCAAGGGCATCGGTGGACGGATGGCGACGCGCCGGATCGAGGACATATCCTTTGACCACGGCGCCCAGTATTTTACGGTCCGCGACGCGCAATTCCGTAACATGCTGGACGCGGCTGCGGCCGATGGCGCCGTGGAGCACTGGAACCGGGATATCGTCTCCCTGCCGGCAGCACCGCAAAACGACGCGCGAGCAAACGACGCACGATATGTCGGCAAACCCGGGATGAATGCCCTGCCGAAATGGATGGCGAGAGGCTGCGATATCACCTTCAATGCCGAGATAAGCTTCATCTCCGGTACGCCCGGAAACTGGACCGTGACGACGGAAGCCGGTGAGGACGGCGCCTTCGACTGGGTCATCGCAACAGCGCCCGCGCCGCAGTCGGCAGCGCTGCTCCCGCCCGCCTTCGCTCATCATGCGGCCCTGCGCGCGATCCGCATGAATGCCTGCTTCACCTTGGTGGTCACGTTGAAGCCCGGTGCGGCAACCCCTTTCGCGGCCGCGCGCCTTGACGATCCGGTCATCAACTGGATCTCTCGCAACGACACGAAGCCCGGCCGCGATAATGTGCCGAACCTTGTCGCCAATGCCGGCCCGGAATGGTCCGACCGGCATGTCGAGACGCCGCTCGAAAGCCTGCGGGAGCAGATGATCGAGGCCGTGCACCGGTTCATCCCGCTGGACACCACCGAGGCGGAAAGCGCCGTCATCAAGCGCTGGCGCTATGCGAACGTCGCGCGATCTGCCGGCCAGCCGTTCCTGCTCGACCGGAAGCAACAGCTTGCCAGTTGCGGCGACTGGTGCATTGCCGGCCGCGTCGAAGCGGCTTTCCAGAGCGCAAGCCGGCTTGCAGACGCTCTTCTCCCCGCTGTCAGGGAAACAACGCAATGACGACACTGTCGAAAACCACCTCGACACTGCTGACCTATGCCGGCGCCTTGCCCTTCTGGCTGCTGCTGGCCGCGCCCGCCGCCTTCCTCGGCATCGATATGGGCGAGGCGTTCCTCGCCTACGGCGCCGTCATCTCGGCGTTCATGTCGGGCACACTCTGGGGCGTCGCGCAGATGGGCAAGGCAGGACTTGCGGCGATCGTCGCCAGCAATGTGTTCGCGCTGCTGTCCTTCGCGACGCTGCTGATCCGCCAACCCGCCCTCTCCGCCGGCCTGCAATTGATCGTTTTCGCTCTGCTGCTTCTTGCCGACCGGATCATCCTGGCAAACGATCTCGAACACAGGTGGTATGCCAGACTTCGGACGCGCGTGACGATCATCGTCGTGTTTGCCTATGTTGCGATGCTCTACCGACTGGCATAGACCGGCAAAGAATAATGCGAGGAGCGAAACGATATGCTGCTACTGAACAAACCGCGCGGATCAGGCCCTTATCCGGACCGGGACATCGCCTGCCAGGAGGCCGTCGAGCAGACGTTCCTCGACATCGCCAAGGGGCTGACGCCCGAGAACATCGTGGAGACCGCCTCCGGCCGCCTTCCGTCCCCGCTTCAGCGTCTGGCAAAGGAAGCGGAAAAGGTCGGCTGGGGACTGGAGGAGGCGGAGGTCGCCATCAGCGAACTCGCCCAGAACCTGCTGGACGACATGTCGGAGATGTAGGCGGCATAAAGTCTCGGCAGACAAGGCCGAGATGAAGCGGTCGTTGCAGGCAACCGTCAGGACCTGTGAAACCTCCGCTTGAGAAAGCTGGATGTCCGATATTTGACGCCAGCCGGGCGTTCGGGATCGGCCATGTCCGATTCCGCCATCAGATCTTCCGCCGCGGTGAGGTCACGCATCGCCACGGGCACCAGCCGGCGTCCCGTCTCTGCCGTCAGCACCTCGATGGCCTTCACCAGGGACCCATATTCCGCGATCGCGGCAGCCACCTCGTCCTCATGGTGCCCGAGATGTTCGCCGATGAGCGCGTTTCGGCAGGCGGCGATCTTCTGCGCCATCTGCGGTTGGTCGGGGCGGGCCTCGATCAACACGTCGCATTCCGTATCGTAGCCCATCGACCGATTGTTGAGATTGGCGGAACCGAGCTTCAGGATGCGGTCGTCGGCGATCATGATCTTGGCGTGAACATAGATCGGCGTGTTCGCATCGTTGACGGGATAGAGGATGCGGAACCTGTCGAAACGGTCGGCGTCGCGAACCAGCTTCATGAGGCGGATGCGGGCGGAGTCCATGGCTTTGGCTTCCAGCCACCCGTTTGCCCCTTCTGGATTGACGACGACGATCTCCGGTCCGTCCGGTTCTTCCAAACGTCTGGCTAAGGCCTCGGCGATACGGCGGGAGGCGAAATACTGGCTTTCGATGTAGAGCGTCTCGCGCGCGGCGGCGATGATGGCGAGCGTTGCGGTCTCGATTTCCACGACCTGCTGCCGCTCGTCATATTGCGGCAGCGTGCGGGAGATGCCCACGTCGATATCGCGGAAATCGACGGCGAGATCGTCCGGCCATGCGTCCGATCCGCTCTCGACCGGCTCCAGCGTATCACCCGTCGCTTCCTGCCAGCGGGCGCGCGCGAGTTCGGCAAGAGTTGCGGCGGCCTTGCCGGAGAAGCACGTCGTCGCGTCGTGCCAGGGCTCCTGCGCAAATCCCAGCGGCGAGCGGCGGCGCTTGTCCTTTTCCAGATGCTCCGACGTATCCCACCGCCCAACCGTCATGTCGATACCGCCACAGAAGGCGACCTCATCGTCGATGACAAGAAGCTTCATATGATGCGCCGACAAGGGCGGATGAGCACTGTCGAGCTTCAGGCTGACGCGGTCAGAAAACAGCCAGCCGAGCATATAGACCGGCGTCTCTCCCCGGACGAGGGAAGCGAACAGGCCCATATCCCATTTGAGAATGCGGATGTTCAGGGCATCGTTGCGCTCGGCCAGCCAGTTCAGAAAGCGTCCGAGCTTGTCGGGAGATCCATCCGTGCTCTTTCCCGGCACGAGATCGATACGCGTATCGAAATCCCAGCCGATCAGCAGGATCGACTTTTTTGCCTTCATCATCGCCTGCCGGGCATGACGAAAAAAGGCCTCGGCATCAACGATGACCGAAAGCCGGTCCGCCCGGGCAACCCGCCAACAGGTCTGCCGTTCCACCAGAAGTGTCTGCATCGCCTCTTACATTCCCTACACGGTCGGAGCAGCGGAGATAGGGCTCGATCGCCGCCCGGCCATCTCCATTTGCACAAGAACCTTCGCGCCGGCAGACGGAAAACGGAAGCGCTACGAAGAACTTACGAAATGGCCGTTGAAAACGGGCCGCCGGGGTGTAGCTTCCTGACGGGATGAGGTAGATGCAATGTGGAGGAATTCATCATGGTCAAACTGTTGCCCGCGCTCGTCGCGGCAGGCTGCGTGGCAGCTATCATGGTAAGCGTGCCCGCTTTCGCTCTTGAGCCGCCCGCCTCCCCGCCGGCCGACACGCCTCTGAAGGCATTCGTGACGTCGGTCGAAGCGAATAAGTCGATCACCTTCCGGCTCTTCGCTCCGGCCGCCAAATCGGTGGCCGTCGTGCTCGGCCAGCGAGAGCCGATGATGATGGCCCGTGGCGAGGACGGTGTCTGGACGGCGAAGAGCGACGTTCTCGCACCGAACCTCTATGAATATTACTTCAACATCGACGGCTTTCGCAGCATAGATCCCGGCTCCCATCAGCCGAAGCCACAACGACAGGTGAACACGAGCCTCGTTCTCGTTCCCGGCAGCATTCTCGACACACGCGACGTGCCGCATGGCGACCTGCGTCTGGTGACGCTGTCATCCAAGGCGCTGAAATCCCAGCGTCAGATGCATGTCTACACGCCGCCTGGCTATACGGATACCGTGGAGCCTCTGCCCGTCGTCTATCTCTATCACGGGTTCGGCGACACGGTGGACTCCTGGGTCACCCAGGGGCGCGCACCCCAAATTCTCGACAATCTGCTGGCCGAAAACAGGATCAAGCCGATGATCGTCGTCATCCCGGATACGGAGGCCGACATTCCCGAGGCCATCGCCGAGAACTTTCCGGCGGCCCAGCGCCGCAAGGACTTTTATCCGATCAATGCCGACGCTATCGACCGGGAGCTGATCGAGGATCTCATTCCCTACATGGAAAAAACCTACCGCGTGCGCACGGATGCCGACGCCCGCGCCATTGTCGGGCTGTCGCAGGGCGGGTATCAGGCGCTGGTTTCCGGTCTCTCGCACCTCGGCACCTTCGGCTGGATTGCGACCTTCAGCGGCGTCTCCACCACGACGGTGCCCAACACGGCGGTCGATGCGGCGCTGAACGCGCCGGACACGATGAACAAGGCGCTGCGGAACTTCACCGTGACGGTCGGGTCGAAAGATACGGTCACGGGCAAGGATATCGCCGGGCTGAAAAAGACGCTGGACGAGAAGAAGATCGTCCACGAGTACCACGAATACAAGGACCTCCAGCACGAGATGGACGTCTGGCGACCTTCGCTGGTCACTTTCCTGGAGAAGGCTTTCCAGTAGACGCTCGGCAAGTAGACGTTCGGGCCGCCATATCGAGGCCGTGCAAGAACCCGGCTGTGGCGAGACGAGCCTTCGACGTGCTCCTCTCGCCAATCTGCCGGGCATTGGTTAGATATCGGGACGCTTACTGACCGCTCTTACCGGCCAGGCGTGGCACTCCGGCCTCAGGCGCGGCATTATAGACATCCGGCACATACATGTCCGCCGGGACAGGCTTGCGGTAGTAGTCCGCGTTGCGTGCGCGGTCCGGCAGCTGGACGGAGGGCTTGGGAACGTCCTCGTAAGGGATCTGCTGCAGGAGATGCGAGATGCAGTTCAGGCGCGCCTTGCGCTTGTCCACGGCATCGACCACCCACCAGGGCGTTTCCGGGCGGTGCGTGCGCTCTAGCATGTCCTCCTTGGCCTTGGTGTAGGATTCCCAGTGAATGCGGCTTTCCAGATCCATCGGGGACAGCTTCCACTGCTTCAACGGATCCCGGATGCGCATATTGAAGCGGAAGGCCTGCTCTTCATCTGTGATCGAAAACCAGTATTTGATCAGGATGATACCGGAGCGCACGAGCATGTTTTCGAACTGCGGCACGGACTGGAAAAACTCTTCCAGTTCGTCGGGGGTGCAGAACCCCATCACCCGCTCGACACCGGCGCGATTGTACCAGCTGCGGTCGAACAGCACGATTTCGCCGGCCGTGGGCAGGTGCTGGACGTAACGCTGGAAATACCACTGGTGGCGTTCGCGCTCGGACGGCGCGGGCAGCGCGACCACACGGCAGACGCGGGGATTGAGCCGCTGGGTCACGCGCTTGATGGCACCGCCCTTGCCGGCGGAGTCGCGGCCCTCGAACAGCACGACGACCTTAAGCTTCTTGTGCTGGACCCAATCCTGCAGGCGCACGAGTTCGTGCTGGAGACGGAAAAGTTCCTGGAAATAGACCTTGCGGTCGAGAAGCGGTTCGGCTGTCGGGTTCGTGCCCTCCTCGAGGAGGTCGTCCAGACGATCCTCTTCCATCTGCATTTCCAGTTCCTCGTCGAAACTGTCGACAATTTCCGCCTTGATGCGCGCGAGCTGGGCTGGGTCGTTGATATTCATGAAGGCTCCGTGACGGAAGGAAGGCATTGATCAACGCTGGAGCTTAATACATGCCCTGTGTCAGCAGGATGACGATCGCGGAATGTTGCGACGGTAAGATGTTCAGCTATCGCTCATTTTGCGGGCCATTCCGCAAACGCATTGACACGCAATGCGTCTTCCGGCCCTGTTCGGGCGTGCAGCCGTGAGCGCTGCACGACGATTCCGAGAGAAGCACCACGTCGATGGCCGGGTAAGCCCTGACATCGGCCTTGAAAGGACCTTGCGTTGGCGACAGGCTTGATAGCGCTACTGGATGACATCGCGGCCATTGCGAAGCTCGCGGCCGCATCCCTCGACGATGTCGGCGCGCAAACGGCAAAGGCCAGCATCAAGGCTGCAGGCGTCGTCATCGACGATACGGCGGTCACGCCGACCTATGTCGTCGGGCTATCGCCAAGCCGCGAACTGCCGATCATCTGGCGGATCGCCAAGGGGTCGCTCCGCAACAAGCTCGTCTTCCTGCTGCCGGCCTGCCTGCTCATGGGTGCGTTCGTGCCGTGGCTGATCACGCCGCTGCTGATGATCGGCGGCACCTATCTTTGCTTCGAGGGCGCCGAGAAGATCTACTCCGCTTTATCGGGCCATGGCCACGCCGACACCGCCGGCGCTGCGACCCTCGATCCGGCTACACTCGAAGAACAGAAGGTCGCGGGCGCCATCCGCACGGACTTCATCCTCTCGGCCGAGATCATGGCGCTGACGCTTGCAGGCGTGTCCACCTCGAACTTCGCGACACAGGTCGCAGTCCTCGCCGCCGTCGGCATTCTCATCACGGTTGCTGTCTACGGCGTGGTCGCGTTCATCGTCAAAGCCGACGATATCGGCCTCCATCTGGTAGCGACGGGCGGGGACATCAGCAAGACAATCGGGCACGGTCTCGTCAAGGGCGTTCCGGTCTTCCTGCAGATCCTTGCGATCGTGGGAACCGCCGCCATGCTCTGGGTCGGCGGCAGCATCGTCATTCACGGCCTTGCCGAATTCGGGTTGCACCAGCCGGAACATATCGTGGAAGGTGCCGCGGGCTTCGCGGTCATGCTCATACCCGTCCTGCCACACGTCGTTCACTGGCTGGTGGCGACCCTGGTGCAGGCGATCTTCGGCGCCATCCTCGGCGGCATCGTCATCCTGCTCCTCCAGGCCTTCAAGCCGCTCTTCGCCGGAAGCAAGGCTTAGGCGGCAAAAGCAAGCGTCTGCGGCCTGTTTTCTGAAATGTGATGCGTGCCTCATACACAGAATGATCATCACCATGCAAAGCGGTCTTGCGGGATTGCGCATCTGATCGCATAAGCCGTGCATGTCTGATTCACGTATTTTCGTTGGCCTCAAGTCTGCCAAGAAGAAGTCCAAAGCCGCCGAGGCCCCCACGGGGCCGCAGTGTCAATGGCATGGGTGCGAAAAGGTCGGCACGCATCGCGCGCCGGTCGGTCTTGGAGGCGAAGGCCTGTTCCTGATGTTCTGTCTCGACCACATCAAGGAATACAACAAGGGCTACAACTTCTCACCGGATCTGTCCGACCCGATCGTTGCGCGCTACCAGCGCGAAGCGATCAGCGGTGCGCGGCCGAGCTTCGGCAAGCCGATCGTGGAAGCCACCGAATTGCCGATGCCGTTCACTGTGCGCTCGGGCTCGGCAAAGTCGCTGAACGCCCGGAAAAGTGCGGCCGAACGCCTGATGCAAAAGCGGGAGGCACAGGCGCGAAAACTGAAGGTGCTCGAGGCGAAGGCCTTCGAAACCCTGGGGCTCCCGCACGACGCCACGCCGGACCAGATCAACCGGCGCTACAAGGAACGCATCAAGCTGCACCACCCGGATAGTAACGCTGGAAACCGGGCGTCCGAGGCGGAGCTTCAGGCGACGATTGAGGCGCACAAGATCCTCAAGCTCAACGGCTTCTGTGGATAGGCCGTTAGCCCTCTCCAATCCTGCAAGTCTCACGGATCGGTGAATGACGCCTGTTGCGGGGTCGTGCCGGCCGCACGGTAGACCGTCACCACGGCGAAGAGCGCCTGCGTCATGCGCTCGCGAACACCTTCGTCACCGAACGCGCGACGCCGGCACCGCCTACATCTACACACGGCATGGCCCGAACCTCAGGCGTCTTCCGGATACGCAGGCCCTCCGGCTGTCCTTCGAGGATAACAGGGCTACCGGCGTGGAGGTCGTCCATCGCGGGCGGACGCGCATCCTCACGGCACGACGGGAGGTGGTGCTGGCCGGCGGCGCCTTCGGCACGCCGCAACTTCTGATGCTTCCGGGCATCGGCCCGGCGGAGCAACTGCGTCAGCACGGCATCGCCGTCGTGGCGGATCGGAACAAGGTGGGCGCCAATCTCAGGATCATCTCGACCATATCAGCAGCCGGCTCGTGCGCGGCGGTGGCGTCATCGGAACGACCCCCGTCGGCTCGATCCCGCTTCTTCGCGGGGTCCTGCCCTTCCTGCCGGGCAAGCGCGGAAACCTCTCCAGCGATTTCGCCGAAGCCGGCGGCTTCGTGCGGTCCTCGCCGTCCGTCGATCGGCCCGATCTCCAGTTTCACTTCACCATCGGCCTTGTCGAAAACCACGCCCGCCGCATCATTCTGAAGACCGGCATATCCCTCCATGTCTGCGTTCTGCGTCCCGCGAGCCGCGGCTCGGTGCGACTGCGGACCCGGCAAGCGCGCTCCTCATCGACCCCCGCTATCTCTCGGATGCCGGCCACATGCAGACGCTCGTGAAAGGCGTGTGCAGCGCCGAGCATATTCTGCGGCAACCGGCTCTGGCGCAGCACAAGGGCCGCCCCTATCGTACCCTCGACCCGCAGGACGATGCAGCCATAGCAGCAAGCATCCGCGCGCATGCCGATACGATCTACCATCCCGTCGGCACCTGTCGCATGGGCAGCGATGCGGCATCCGTGGTCGATCCGGAGTTGCGCGTCCGCGGGGTCACCGGTCTGCGCATCGCCGACGCCTCGATCATGCCGACGATCGTCAGCGGCAATACCCAGGCCCCGAGCGCGATGATCGGCGAGCGCGCCGCAGATCTGATCCTTCGATCGGCGAACGGGTGGAACGCGCGATGACCGACCTCCACGCCCTGCTCTCGGCACAACGCCAGGCCTTCACGGCCACCCTGCCCGAGCCATATGCCTTGCGCATCGACCGGCTGAAGCGCGCCGCATCGCTGATCCGCGATAATGCCAAAGCCTTCTGTGCGGCGCTTTCGGAGGATTTCGGACATCGGAGCATCGAGCAATCGATGCTGACCGATATCGCTGTTTCCATCGGCGCGCTCGATCACGCCGCCAGACATCTGCGCGCCTGGTCGAAGCCGGAGCGCAGGCCGCTTCCGTTTCCGCTCACGCTGCTCGGCGCGCGGGCGCATGTCGAATACCAGCCGAAGGGTGTCGTCGGTATCATCGCGCCGTGGAACTTCCCGATCAACCTCATCATGACGCCCATGGCCGGCGTACTTGCGGCCGGCAACCGCGTCATGGTCAAGACCAGCGAGTATACGCCGGCAACGAATGCCGTCTTCGAAGCGGTCGTGGGCCAGTATTTCGCACAAGACGAACTCTGCTTCGTCAGCGGCGGCCCGGAGTTCGGTCAGGCCTTTGCCGGCCTCGCCTTCGACCACCTGATCTTCACCGGCGCGACAGGCATCGCCCGTCACATCCTGCACGCCGCCGCTGATAATCTCGTACCCGTCACGCTGGAGTTGGGAGGCAAGTCGCCCGTGATCGTCGGCCGCAGCGCCGACATCGGGCGCGCAACCGGACGCGTGGCGTTGGGGAAGATGCTCAATGCGGGACAGGTCTGCCTCGCGCCCGATTACATGCTGGTGCGGGACGCGGACAAGGAGGCTGTCGTTGCCGGATGGAAGGCCGCGGTTATCAGGATGTACCCGACCGTTCTCGACAATCCGGATTACACCTCGATCATCAGCGACCGGCATGTCGCGCGGCTGAAGGGGCTTGTGGACGACGCCCGCGCGAAAGGCGCGCGTGTGGAGGTCGTCAATCCTGTGAACGAGAATTTTTCCGCCGCAAACGGTCGCAAGATGCCACCTTACGGCTTGTTCTCGCGTCTGTCTGTCCGGCAGAAGATCGGACGCACGCGAGGGAGAAAAGGACAGGCGCCGGGCGAAGACCCTTGACGCGGCAGGTTCTTTTATCGCGGTTTCCGCATTATTGCTCGCGCAAGACGCAGGGATGCTTATAGTCGCACCGTTGATGCGAGGAGCATGACCCACGGGGAGGAGAGACCGTGTCGCAAACCATTGCCTTCCTGCCGCCGCGGGCCGATGTGCTGTCGCAGCGGGCCAGGATTATCGCGGATCTTGCCACCCTTCTGCCGGAGGGCGGTCTGGTGCATGAGGTGCGCGAGCTGGTGCCGTTCGAAACGGATGCCTATGTCGCCTACCGGCAACTGCCGCTGGCCGTTGCCCTGCCCCGAACGACGCAGGAGGTGTCTGCCGTCCTGGAATATTGCAACCGCCACGGCATTCCCGTCGTCCCGCGCGGGGCGGGCACCTCGCTTTGCGGCGGCGCCATTCCCCAGCCGGATGCTGTGGTGCTCGGCCTGTCGCGCATGTCCGCCATCCTCGACGTCGATCTCGAGAACCGGGTCGCGCGGGTGCAGGCCGGCGTGACGAACCTGTCGATCTCGGAGACCGTCGGGCCGGAGGGATTCTTCTATGCGCCGGATCCGAGTTCCCAGCTTGCCTGCACCATCGGCGGCAATATCGGCATGAACTCGGGCGGCGCGCACTGTCTGAAATATGGCGTGACCACCAACAACCTGCTGGGCGTGACGCTGGTGCTGATGGACGGCACGGTGATCACGCTCGGCGGCAGCCACCTCGATGCGGCAGGCTACGATCTGCTTGGCCTTGTCTGCGGCTCGGAGGGGCAGCTCGGCGTCGTGACGGAGGCGACGGTGCGAATCCTCGCGAAAGCCGAAGGTGCCCGGCCGGTCCTCTTCGGCTTCGCGACCTCGCACGAGGCGGGCGCCTGCGTTGCCGATGTCATCGCGGCCGGCATCATCCCGGTCGCCATCGAGTTCATGGACAAACAGGCCATCGAGATCTGCGAGGCCTTCGCCAAGGCCGGCTATCCCCTGCATGTCGGCGCGCTGTTGATCATCGAGGTCGAGGGTTCGGAGGCCGAGATGGAGGCGATGCTGGCTGCCATCGTCGCCATCGCCCGCCGCCACGGCGTGATGACGGTGCGCGAGAGCCAGTCGGCGACCGAGGCTGCCCTGATCTGGAAAGGCCGAAAGTCCGCCTTCGGCGCAACCGGGCGTATCGCAGACTATATCTGCATGGACGGCACCGTGCCGCTCGGCAAGCTCTCCCACGTGCTCCAGCGCACGGAGGAGATCTGCACCGGGCTCGGCCTGCGTGTCGCCAACGTTTTCCATGCTGGCGACGGCAACATGCATCCGCTGATCCTGTTCGATGCCAACGACCCCGCGGAAGCGGCAAAGGCCGAGGTGGCCGGCAACGAGATCCTCAAGGTCTGCGTGGAAGCCGGCGGTTGCCTGACAGGCGAACACGGCGTCGGCATCGAGAAGCGCGATTTGATGCGGTTCCAGTTCTCCGACGCCGACCTCGCCCAGCAGATGGCCGTGCGCTATGCCTTCGACGCCGACTGGCTGCTGAACCCGTCCAAGGTCTTCCCGCTCGACGGACGGCCCGCCGCATGAACGATGTCCACTATCCCAAGATCGAAGCAGAAGCCTGCGACCTAATCCGGCAGGCAGCGGACACGGGAACGGCGCTCTCCCTCATCGGCGGCAACACCCGCGCGGGTCTGGGCAACCGGGTTTCAGCCGATGTCGTCCTCTGTTCCACCGGTCTCGCCGGCATCGTGGAGTACGAGCCCGGCGAAATGGTGATGACGGCGCGCTCGGGTACGCCGCTCTCGGAAGTCGAGGCGGCCCTTTCCGCCAACAACCAGATTCTCGCCTTCGAGCCGGTGGATCACCGCGGCATGATGGGCACGCAGGGTGAACCGACCATCGGCGGCGTGTTCCTCTCCAACGCCTCCGGCCCGCGCCGCCTGTCGGCCGGCGCGGCGCGCGACAGCCTGTTGGGCCTGCGTTTCGTCAACGGTCGCGGCGAGGCGATCCGGTGCGGCGGGCGGGTGATGAAGAACGTGACGGGGCTCGATCTCGTCAAGCTTCTGGCCGGCTCCCACGGTACGCTCGGCTTCGTCACGGAGGTTACATTCCGCGTCCTGCCGCGGCCGGAGAGCGAGGCAACCATCGTGCTCAGCGGCCTCGACGATGCCACGGCCGCGCGGGCGATGGCGGCGGCCATGGCGCAGCCTGCCGATGTTTCCGGCGCCGCGCATATCCCGCAGGCACTGGCGCAGACGCTCCCGGATGCTGTCGGGAAGGCTGGAGCCTTGACGGCTCTGCGACTGGAGGGCCTCTCGGCTTCCGTTGCCGTGCGGGCCGCCTCGCTGGCCGCAAGGCTGTCGGCGTTTGCGTCGGCCGCGATGGTGGAGTCTGCTGCAAGCGCCCGGCTCTGGCGCGCGATCCGCGATGTCACGCCTTTGCAGGCGCTTCAGAATCGGCCGCTCTGGCGGATATCCGTCGCGCCGACCGCGGGTTATCGGTTGATCGCGGCGCTCCGGCGACAGGCCGATGTCGATGCGCTCTACGACTGGCAGGGCGGGCTCGTCTGGTTGCAGATAGGTGGCGAGCTACAGGCCGATGTCCTGCGCCGGACCATCGCAACCGTCGGCGGCGGGCATGCCACGCTGATACGCGCATCCGCCGATCAGCGGGCCGGCATCTCCGCCTTCGAGCCGCAGCCGGCGCCGATCGCGGCGTTGTCGGCGCGCATCAAGGCCAAGCTCGACCCGCTCGGCATCTTCTCTCCGGGCAGGATGGCACCCGACGCGGGGGCGAATATACGGATAGCAGACAGGGCGGGATAGCGACGGATGCAGACCTCTTTCACACTCGAGCAACTGTCCGATCCGCATGTGGCGGAATCCGAGAAGATCCTGCGGCGCTGCGTCCATTGCGGCTTTTGCACCGCCACCTGTCCGACCTATGTCACGCTCGGCAACGAGCTCGACAGCCCACGCGGGCGCATCTACCTCATCAAGGACATGCTTGAGAACGACCGCCCTGCCGACCGCGAGGTTGTGACGCATATCGATCGCTGTCTCTCCTGCCTTGCCTGCACGACGACCTGTCCGTCGGGCGTCGATTACATGCACCTGATCGACCATGCCCGTGTTCACATCGAGCAGACGTACAAGCGTCCGCTCGCAGACCGGATGATCCGCGGCCTGCTCGCCGCCATCCTGCCGTACCCCGGCCGGTTCCGCGCCGCACTGGCACTCGCCCGTATCTCCCGACCACTCGCCCCGCTCCTGCGGCGTATAAAGCCGCTGGCCCCGCTCGCTGCCATGCTCGATCTCGCGCCGCGCCGGGCCGCAAAGCGACCCGCCGAGACCGTTCCGGCCGCCCTTCCCCCCACGAGCGGCCGCGTCATCCTGCTGGAAGGCTGCGCCCAGCCGACGCTCGATCCGGGCATCAACGCGGCCACGGTGCGGCTGCTGACCCGGCTCGGCATCGCCGTTGCCACGCCGAGAGGCGAAGGCTGCTGCGGTGCGCTGGTGCATCAGATGGGCCGCGAGCCGCAGGCGCTCGATTTCGCCCGCCGCAACATCGATGCCTGGATGCGCGAGGTCGATGAAGGCGGGCTCGACGCCATCCTCATCACGGCATCGGGCTGCGGCACCACCATCAAAGACTATGGCCACATGCTGCGCCTCGATCCGCTCTATGCCGAAAAAGCCGCGACGATCTCGGCGCTGGCAAAGGACATCACGGAATACCTGTCGACGCTCGACCTTAGAGCCCTGCCGAAACGCGATCTCGTGGTCGCCTATCATTCCGCCTGCTCCCTACAGCACGGACAGAAGATCACGGCCCTGCCGAAGCTTCTCCTGAAGACGGCCGGCTTCACCGTGCGCGATCCGGCAGAAGGCCATCTTTGCTGCGGCTCGGCCGGAACCTATAACATCCTGCAACCCGAGATCTCCGCCACGCTCAAGCAACGCAAGGTGAAGGCCATCGAGGCGACGAAGCCGGACGTGATCGCGGCGGGAAACATCGGCTGCCTCACCCAGATCGCTTCCGGAACAGCCATCCCCATCGTCCATACCGTGGAACTGCTCGACTGGGCCTATGGCGGACCGAAGCCCGCGAAATTGCACGGCTGATACCCCAGGCGTATTTCGCCAAGGATCGGATCTTCCCCGCACTGGCGATGGCTCAGCCTTCCAGCAAGCACCACGCTTGACGCACCAACGCGCCGGACTTAGGGGATGCCTATCTCAAACAGGCGGAAACGATGGCCGACGCAAAACCCGATGCGGCAGCAGGCGGCTCGATCCACTGGAAGCGAAACCTCGGGGTATCGCTCGCCGGCTCGTTCACCACCATCATCGCCATGACGCTGCTTTTGCCCTTCCTGCCGCTCTACGTGGAGGAACTTGGTGTCCGCGATCACGCGGCCATCGTGCAGTGGTCAGGAATTGCCTATGGGGCCACCTTCTTTGCGGCGGCTCTGGTCGCACCTCTCTGGGGTCGCCTCGGCGATATCTATGGGCGAAAGCTGATGCTGGTGCGGGCAAGCCTCGGCATGACGGTCGCCATCGCGCTGATGGGCGTCGCCGAAAACGTCTGGCAACTCGTCGCCCTGCGGCTGTTCGTCGGGCTCGCCGGCGGCTATTCCTCGGGCTCCATGGTTCTGGTGGCCACGCAGACGCCGCGGGACCGTTCGGCCTGGGCACTGGGCATGCTCTCGTCCGGCATCATGGCCGGCAATCTCGTGGGGCCGCTGATCGGTGGCGTGCTGCCGCCGCTGATCGGCATTCGCAACACGTTTCTGGCCGCCGGCGGGCTCATCTTCCTGGCCTTCCTCGCCACGACATTCCTCATCAAGGAGGAGACGGTGCCCGGCCGCAGGCAGGCCGCGAAGGCCGGCGGGGGGTGGGCCGCAATACCGGACAAGGCACCGGTCGTCGCGATGCTCGCCACGGGCATGCTGCTCATGCTCGCCAATATGTCGATCGAGCCGATCATCACGGTCTATGTCGCCCAGTTGGTCGATAGGTCGGACATCGTGACCCTCTGGGCTGGCCTCGTGATGTCCGCGGCGGCCCTCGGCAGCATCCTTTCAGCCTCGCGGCTCGGACGGCTCGCCGATCGCATCGGCCACTGGCCGGTCATCGCCGGCGCGCTCGTCGCGGCGGGCATCCTGCTCGTACCGCAGGCCTTTGTCACCAGCGCCTGGCAGCTCATCCTCCTGCGCTTCCTCATGGGCGTGGCGCTGGGCGGTCTTCTCCCCTGCGTCGCCGCCGTCATCCGGCATGGCGTGCCCGATCGCTCCGCCGGCACCGCACTCGGCCTCTCCGTCTCCGCGCAATATGTCGGTCAGGTGGCGGGGCCGCTGCTCGGCGGCTTCATCGGCGGCCATATCGGCATGCCCGTCGTCTTCATCGGCACGAGCATTCTGCTCCTTGCGGGCGCGGCTTTCGTCTGGATGTCAAAGCCGCCGATTGCCGACTAGCCACCCGCCACCATGCCGCTTGTCTCAGGGATGACTGACGAACGCCCTGCTGACCATCTTCCAGTCGCCTTCTATGCGGCGCACGGGACCCGTGACTTCGATCTGACTGCGCAGGTGAATGGCCGCGCTGGAAGAGCCGATCATCAGCTCGAACATGCCCGGCTCGACAATCCGGAAACCCTCCTGTCCCGTGAACGAGAACATATCCGTCGGGACGCGGAAGGTGACGCAGGCGCTTTCGCCGGGTTCGAGGAAAATGCGCCGGAATGCCTTCAACTCCTTGATCGGGCGGACCACCGAACAGACGAGGTCGCGGACGTAGAGCTGGGGGGTCTCCGTTCCCCCGCGCTGTCCCACATTGCGCAGCGTGAAGGAGACGCCGACACTGCCCTCCTCGCTCTGCACCGAGGCCCGGTCGAGCGTGAGGTCCTCGTAGACGAAGTCCGTATAGGAAAGCCCGTGTCCGAAGGGATAACGGCTCCCGAAATGACGGGCCACCGGGGTCCCCGAGCTTTTGAATTTGTGATTGTAGAAATAGGGCGATGCGCCGCCGCTGCGCGGCACGGAAATGGACAGGCGTCCGGAGGGCTCAACGACGCCGGTGAGCACGTCGGCAAGCGCCGCACCGCCTTCCTGCCCGCCGAAAAAGGCCATGACCTGTGCGGCCACACGATCTTCCAGACCGCCGAGCGTATAGGGCCGGCCGGAGGTGATGACGACGATTACGGGCGTTCCCGTTTCCACGACCGCATCCAGCAAGGCCTGCTGAACGCCGGGGAGCACCAGCGTATCGGTATCCGAACCCTCGCCGACGGTGCCGGTCTGGAAGATGCCCGAGAGATCCCCGACGCAGACGATCGCCACATCGGCCTGTCGGGCGGCCTCGACGGCCGCCGGAATGAGGTCGAGGCCTGTCGACACCGGAGAGGTTTGGGACAGCGTCGTCATGTCGGGGACGTCGCCGGGAAAAACAGGCGCGCCCGACTGACGGGCCTCCAGGATGTGGCAGCCCTTGGCGTAGAGGACACGCTCAGTGCCGAATCGCGCCTCGAAGGCAGTCCGCGGCGTGATCACGGACGTCGCGGCGTCCTTGAGATCGCTGACGATCAGATGCACGGGGAAAGAATAGTCACCGAGCAACGCCAGCGGATCGTCGGCCGTTGGGCCGATCAGGGCGATGGTCTTGGTCTCCGCCAGGGGAAGAATGCCGTCATTGGCGAGGATGACGACTGATTTCTGGGCAACCCGACGGGCGACATCGATCGCCTCCGGGGTCTGCAGCGCGATGGCGGCCTCATCCGTATAGGGATTTTCGAACAGGCCGAGGCGCATCTTCTCGGTCAGGATACGGTGCACGATCGCATCGATGGTATCGATGCCGATCAGGCCCCGCGCCAGTGCTTGCCTCAGATGAGATGCGCAGTCGTCGCCCGGCAGTTCCACGTCGAGGCCGGCCTTGAAGGCGAGTGCGGCGGCTTCCGCCGGATCGGACGCCACGCCATGATGCTTGTAGAGCAGGCTGATGCCGATATAGTCTGCGACGACCAAGCCGTCGAAGCCCCAATCGTCTCGCAGCACCTTCGTCAGCAGATGATGCGAGGCATGGCACGGCTCGCCGTCGATGTCGTGATAGGCGGGCATGACCGATCCCGCATCCGCCAGCCTTACGGCCATTTCAAACGGCAGCAAGAAGGTGTCGTTCAGTTCCCGCCAGCCGAGATTGACCGGCGCATGGTTGCGCGCGCCTTCCGAGAGGGAGTGCCCCGCATAATGCTTCAGCGTCGCCAGGAAGTCGCGGTCGCGCCCCTGCAGGCCGCGGACATAGCGGGAAGCCAGGAGCCCGACGAGATAGGGATCCTCGCCGAACGTTTCTTCCGTGCGTCCCCAACGCGCGTCGCGGGCGACGTCCAGCACGGGGGCCAGCCCCTGGCGGCAACCGATGGAGCGCGCCTCCTGGCCTATGACCCGGCCAACCTCCTCAATGAGGGCGGGATCGAACGTCGCGCCGAAGGCCAGCGATGAAGGAAACAGCGTGCCGCCCTGCGCCATGATGCCGGACAGGCATTCTTCGTGCGAAATGACGGGAATGCCGAGCCGGGTTTCTTCCACGAGGAATTTCTGCAGCCGGTTCAAAGCTCGTACACCGGCAGCGGGATCGACCGGGCGGCTGCCGAGAGGGCGCGTGATCTGCCCGAGACCGAACGACAGCTTCGCCTTCAGTCGATCCCCATCATCAGCGCCGGTAAACGCATCGGTGCGCACCTCGTGGCGGCCATCTTCCGACAGCAGCAGCCAGAAGGCGTGCATCTGCGCGATCTTCTCCTCGATGCTCATACGGCCGAGAAGATCGGCAACGCGGTTATCGATAGACTGGGCAGAATCCTTATAGATATCCGTCATGGCTGCAGGTCCAGAATTGAATGAGACGACATTGCGTCAGGTGTCGCAAGCGTTAGCGTCAGTAATCATTAAAGTCAATCTACCATGGTAGTGTATCACTATTATAACAATGGTTTGTGTCTGATAGGTCTTTTATAATTAAGCTCTCACTCTATCCCTAAAAAAGGGATTCCTGCGCGACTGTGATAGCCGGAGATGGCGCCTTACCCGGAAACCTGTCTGAAAACGGGACGCTTTCGTATCGGTATCGTATGTTTCTTGCGGAAAGCCCGGCCGACTTCGTTAAATTCTTCGAACACGGAGGACAATAGCGAGATCTCGTACAACATCGTCACCGCGACCGGACGACCCCTGACGACGAACACGCCGACCAGCCAGACGCCTTGTTTTATGATGTTTGTCATATTAAAGTCTTTGCACCTTTAGGAGGAGGTAAAACAATGGACGTTCTCAGGAATAACCAGGCCGGTCTTTCTGGTCTTGCTCAGTTGCAGGTTCTTATAGCGGCCAACAGCCCGCCGCCGATCAACGAAACGATGAAGTTCGTCCTGATCGAGATCGAAGAAGGTCGCGCGGTGTTCGAAGGCAATCCCGACCGCAGCGTCTATAATCCGATCGGATCGGTGCATGGCGGATATGCGGCAACGCTCCTCGACAGCGCGTGCGGCTGCGCAGTCCATTCCAAGCTGGCGGCCGACCAGGGCTACACGACGCTGGAACTCAAGGTCGCCTATCATCGTCCGCTGACGGAGGCGAGTGGTCCCGTTCGCGCCGAGGGGCGCATTCTTTCGATGGGGCGACGTGCGGCTTTTGCCGAGGCGACGCTGACGGATCGCGATGGCCGCCTCTGTGCCAGCGCGACATCCACCTTGCTCGTCTTTCCGCTCGAGCGACCCGCCACGACCGCCTGACAGCAAGCACCAACCGACGTCTTCCAAACCGACGGGCGCCCCCATGCGCCGGCCCGACATCGCAGCGTTTCGCAGCCGCGCAGGAACGCGACCGGAAACGACGGTAGAGCCGCTGGCATGGCTGAAGCCGGCCTTCCGCCCGGACGGCACGATCACGGCCGGCAATGCGCCGGGGCTGAACAGTGCCGCGGGACGCGCTTTCCAGAGGGATCGTCACGCTCTGCATCGGCGGCGGACAAGGCATTGCTCTCGCACTCGAGATGATTTGATCCGCGGGTCTCAGCCCTTGAGGGCTGCGGCCGGCGACTGGCGATAGGCGAGGACGGCTGGCACGACGGCAAGGACGGCCGCGAAAGCCGTGACGGAAGCTGCGAAGACGAGGTCTCCGCGTGCGAAGGCCACGGGCATCGTGAAGCCGTTCTGCCGCGAGACGATGCCGCCGATGACGTCCGAGACGAGGTAGCCGAGGCCGAAACCGAGGAGGATGCCGGCGAGGCTGATGGCGAAAAGCTGCAGCCAGACGATCCGGAACACGACGGTGCGCGATGCACCGAAAGCACGCAACGCGCCGATCTGCCGCCGGCGCTGCCCGACATGCATGATGGTGACGAGCAGAAGGGCGGCCGCAATGAGAACCTGCGTGCCGATCGCCACCGCCATCAGCAGAATTTTGGCATCCCCGAGCGTCGCGTAGAGCCGCGTCAGAACCTCGCCGGGAAAGACGGCGAGCGTTGTGCCGCTGCGATATTCCTGGCGAAGCTTATAGGCGTCGGCAATCGTCTTCGGCTTGACCAGAACGGCCGGCACCCCGGCCGAATGTTCCGCCCAGTCTTCGTCGATCGGCGCCGTGGCATCGGCGCTATGCTCATGCTCGCCACCCGCATAGCCAGCTCCGGCATGGCCCGCTTCCTCATGGCTTGCCTTGCTATGCTCGGCCTCATCATGCCCCATACCGTGCAGCTCCCACACAGCCTGTATGGGGACAAGGATCGCCCTGTCCCATGGCGTGCCGGTCGGCTTCATCCGGCCGACGACGGCATAAGCAAGACCGGTATGCGTATGGCCGCCCTCTTCCGCGGTACCGTGCATGGGCTTGATCACCGCGCCCATAGAGAGGTCGACCGCCGAGCCGATCACCGCATCACCCTCTTGTCGAAAGCCCACCCCCTCCTGCAGTTGCGGCGAGAGATGCACCACGAGAGCGGTCGATGTGCCCACCAGCGGATAGCCCGCAAAGGAATCGCCGAAGCCGATGGGGGCTGCAAAGGCCACGCGCGGATCAGCCGCAAGACGTTGAAGCGCGGCACCCTCCATCAGCGGCAGCGGTGCTGCCTGAAGGAAGACGGAGGATAGGACCAGCTGCGTTTCGCTGCCCGCCGCTCCAATCACCAGATCAAACGCGTTGGCCGCACGGGCGCTGCCGAGCCGGAGCGCGCGTTCCTGCAGCGTCACGGAGACGGCGAGCGCCACGGCGAAGGCGATCAGCAGCAGGATGGCGATCGTCCCGCCCTTATGGCGGCGGATGTCGGCGAGAATGAACCCGATCATATCACAGCCGCCTTGCTGTCGCTGGAGATCCGGCCGCGATCGAGCGTGATCCGGCGCGGCAGGCGCGAAATGAGGGCGGGATCGTGCGACACGACGATGAGTGTCGCACCGGCTGCACCCGCCAGGCCGATCAACAGGTCGGCAATGACCTGACCGCTTTCCTCGTCGAGACTTGCCGTAGGTTCGTCGGCGATGACGATGCCCGGCGCGCGCACGAGCGCGCGGGCGATGGCAACGCGCTGCATTTCGCCGCGCGACATCGTCTCGACCGACTGGTCGGGCCGTTCGAGCCCCGTGCCGGCAAGAAGGTCGCGCGCCCGACGCTTGACGGCGGACGATGCCGCGGAGGCAAGCCGCGCAGGCAACAGGACGTTATCGAGCGCCGACAGTCCGGGAAAAAGATGAAAGTCCTGCATGACGAGGCCAACATGCTCGGCCCGCCAGCGGTCGCGCCGATGCTCGGTAAAGCGCACGAGGTCGGTTCCGCTCCAGTCGATCCGACCCTCGCGGACATGCTCGAGGCCGGAGACGACATTGACGAAGGTGCTCTTGCCCGAGCCAGAGGCGCCGGTGACGGCCACGTTTTCCCCAGCTGCAAACTGCAAGGCAGGAACCGAGAGCACGGGCGCGGCAAGCCCGGCATAGCAGACGGCGATATCTTTGAGGGTGAGCGACAGCATCTGCTCAAACCGACCAGTAACGCGCATTACGCAGGCGCAGGCGGCTGACGAAGCCGGTCTCGGTATCCGTCCATGTGCCCACCTCCAGCGTTCCCGACACGGAAATGCGCGTTCCCGGCTGGACGAAGGTCTGTGCCTCGTCGAGGTAGACGACGACGATATTGTCGGGCCAATCGGAATCCGACGAGCAGAAAGGGCAGATCGACATCGGAATCTCGGTCAGTACGAAAAACGCGGCCTCGGCCTTGAGCGGCGGCGCCATGAAGCCGCTCATCGTCACGCCCTTGCCGTTCAGCGCTTTCACGGTATCGGAGAAGGTGAGGCCGAGCACACCGACACTGCCGTAGAGATCGTCAAAGCCGATCTCGGTGTCCGCAGCGAAAGCGAGCGGCGGAAAGGCAGCCGCCGGCAGGGATGCGAGCAAGCCGAGGAGCATGCGACGGCGCAAGGCCTCAGATTTCGTCATGTCGTTTCCTCGAGCGCCGCCGGGCGATAACCCGGCGGGCTTCTATTCCTTACTTCGCGGAGATCTTGTCCGGTGAGCCGAGGGCGAGACTGTCGGCGAGCACGCGGTAGATGTCGCTTTCCTCCATATAGCCCTTAAAGCCTTCCGAACCTGGCCCGCTTGCCTGCAGCACGACGTCATCGACGGCATGGACGGCGCTTTCGGAGCTCTTCGGCAAGTTGCCTTCGCGCAGAACAGCGCCGGGAACGTCCTTGTAGGCCGGGTTCGCGACGTATTCCTTATTCTCGTTCTGCACGGTCGGCTCGAACGGGCCATCGAGCTTCGGACGGAACGTCTCGTAGTAATCCGGGAAGTTGCTGGAGAACACGGCGAGGCGGCGTGTCGGATCGACCTTATCGGGATAGCCGTCGCCGTCCTTGTCCTCGTAGTTCGGGAAGCCGGCATCGGCGTAGATGCCAACCTTCTGCCGCATCTCCGTGCCCGGCTTTTCGTCGTCGATGGTGCCGATGACCGAAACGCCGTGGGTGTGGTCGCCCGTGACGACGATCAGCGTATCCGGGTTCTTGGCGGCAAAATCGCGCGCGACCCCGACGGCCTTGTCGAACTCGATCGTCTCATACATCGCCCGGTCCCAATCCATCGGGTGGGACATCTTGTCGATCGTGGCGCCCTCGACCATCAGGAAGAAGCCGTCCGCGTTCTTGGACAGCTGCGTCAGCGCCGCACTGGTCATGTCGACGAGGCCCGGCTGGTTCGGGAACTTGGAAACGGTGCCCTTCTTCAGGAAATTGCGGTCAAGGATCGAGTCCATGTTGCCTGTGTGGAACAGGCCGAGCAGCTTGGCGGCATTGGTGCCGGAAGAGGCTTCGAGCTCGGTCCTGTCGGTCGCCAGTGCGTAGCCGGCATCCTTGAACATCTGGATATAATCCTTGTCGTCCTTGCGCTTGGAACCCGGCGTCGCCTGCGGCAGGAAGTAGGCGGAACCGCCGCCGAGGATGACCTCCGGCTGAACGGTATAGAACATGCCGACGATGTCGGCCTTGTCGGCGCGCTTGCGGGTGTGGGCGACGACGGCTGCCGGCGTGGCATCCTCGATCTCGGCGGTGGATACGACACCGATCGCCTTCTTCGTGGTGCGGCGCAGGGCTTCCGCGATGGTCTCGACCTTCGGGTCGTCAAGGCTTGCGGGGGTTCGGTCGGCATAGACGCCGAGCGCGTTGACGGCCGTCTTGTGGCCGGTCATGTAGGCCGACATGGTGTTGGCGCTGTCGGTCGCGATCGCGTCCGTGGCCGAGGTCCCGACGAAGGCCATGTGATCGAGATCGTCCATGGCGAGACGCCCATTCGACTTTCCTTCCGTCATGCCCTTCGACATGATCCGGGCGCCGGTGCGGTGCGCGACCGAGAGGCCGTCGCCGAGCAGGAAGATCACATTCTTCGCCTTCGGCTGCGCGGTGGTTTCGTAGACCTCCCACGTCACCGATTTCGTCTCGCCGCCTGCGGTCACATCGACCTTGTAGCTCCCGGCCTTCAGGATTCGTGCGCCGCGCAGGATCAGGGCGGAACCGAGAACCTTGTCCTCCTTGCCCTTCTCCTCGGCCACAAATTCGGCAGCCGAGCCGAGCGCTGCGGCATAGTCCTCGCCGTTGACGGTGACCTTCACGTCCTCGGCCTTCACCACGCCGGGCAGCTCGATCTTAAAGTCGAACGGCGATCCCGCGAGGATCGTCGCGCGGGAGAGCGGGTAAACGGTCGTGGCCTGGGCCGCGCCGGCAAGGATCGTGGTCGCGACAAGCGCAGCAAGAAGAGTCCGCATGAGAACCTCGTTCGGGTAGAGAGGAGACTGTCTGCGGGCAGGCTTAACCGCCCTGTGTGACGGTTGGATGATGGTCGTCACGCCGGTTGCAGAAAGACGACGGTTCGCCGCTCTTTGTGGGTGTCGCAGCGGCGCGGCCGGCTACGCCTCGTCCTCGTCGTCCTCGTCGACGACGCCGGTGAGCCGCATGCCCTCGATCCACGTCGCGCCGTCCTTACGGATGACACGCTTCGGCCGGGTTCCGCAGCGCTCGAAAACGGCAGAGGCGAGCGCTTCTGAATGGGTGACGATCCAGATCTGACTAGTGACTGCGGCCGTCGCGATCAGATCGGCGAGCGGCAGGAGCATGTCGGGATGCAGGCTCGCCTCAGGCTCGTTGAGCGCGATCAGCGGCGGCTGGCGATAGGACATCAGTGCGGCGGCAAGAGCGAGGAAGCGGATCTGCCCGTCGGAGAGTTCGCGCGGCTGAAAGACGCGCTGCGGAAAGTCGGGAAAGATCAGGCCGAACGCAGCGAATTCTTCGGGCTCTGGCACATGCAGCCTCGCGCCGCCGAGGGCTGCCGCGATCGCCCGGTCAAGTTCGACGGTGTCGCCGCGGGTGTGGACGAGCGTTGCAAAGACTGCCGCCATATTGCCGCCGTCCTCAGCCAGAAGCGGTGCCGTGACCGCAAGGCAGGGCTGGCGCAGCGCCGCATCCCGGTCGGTGCGGAAGCCGTGGAAGAAGCGCCAGCCATCGACCAGACGGCGAAATGTTGCGACTTCCGGATAATGGCCGGCATCGCCGAGCATGGCGATCGCCGTCTCCGACGTCATCGCCGGCTGCGGATACTCTTCCATCCGTCCACGCTCGCCGCGCACCATCACGCCTGGCCCTGCCCGTTTCATCATCGTGACCGGCCGCGCGCCCGTTTCGACCGAAAGGACCTCTTCCTTTATTTGCGGCTCGAAGGCGAAGCCGGCTGCGGCCTTCGGCGGTCGCAACCCGGCCTCCACGCGATAGCGGAACGTGACCGCCCGCTCCTCGTCCAACACTTCGACATCGAGCCTGATGCGGAAATTCTTCTCGATGCGTCTCGGGCCTGACCAGAGCGCGGACGCCATGCCTCCTTCCGCCGCGATCTCATAGGCGAGCGAGCCCCTCACGGCGGCCTGCACGAGCTGCAAGGCGCGATAGAGATTGGACTTGCCGACGCCGTTCTCGCCGATGAACACGTTGACACCGCCCAGATCCATGCGGATTGAGCGCAGCGAACGGTAGTTCCGGGCGGACATGGAGCGGAGCATCATGATCGTTGTCTACACCGGGTATCACGCCCGATGAAAGCATCCGGCACGACCAAATCCCTGTGATGCCGCCGCAAATAAGGGATCCGATCAGTCCTTTTCATGCCCATTCGCGACAGCTTGTGGGGCACGCAGCAGAGCGATCACCGCATCTTGCAACAGGACGCGATGGCGGCTGCGCATCGTGGCTTCGCCGAGATCGCGGCCGAAGATATGGCCGAAGGTGTGGCGGTTGGAGACCCGGAAGAAGCAGAAGGACGAGATCAGCATATGCAGGTCGATCGGATCGACCTCGCGGCGGAACGCGCCGGTCTCCTGTCCCCGCCGGAGGATCGCGGCGATCGTATCGATGATCGACACGTTGAGCCGGCCGAGACTGGAGGACTGGCGCATATGGCTGGCGCGATGGATGTTCTCAATCGTCACCAGACGGATGAAATCGGGATTGGCCTCGTCATAGTCGAAGGTGAAGCCGATCAGGCGGCGCATGGCCTCGACCGGATCGACGTCCGCCAGCCGCAGTTCCGCCTCAACCTTTCGGATGCCGGTATAGGCATGTTCGAGCACGGCGAGGTAGAGACCTTCCTTCGAGCCGAAATGATAGTAGATCATCCGCTTGGACGTCCGTGTGCGCTCGGCGATGGCATCGACGCGGGCGCCCGAAAGGCCGTTCGCCGCAAATTCCTCGCGCGCGACGAGCAGGATGTCGTCCCGCGTTTTCGTCGTGCGGTCCTGCTGCGTTACGCGACGTCTGCCGGGCAGACCATCGGCGTCAAGATCCCCCCGTTCGTCAACACCGTCTGTGTCGGCCATTTTGCCCATCATCCTCCCACACGCCCATGACGGGCACGACCGACACAAAGGCCGGCGCGGTCCATTCTGCATGTTCCAACCGGCACGTCATTCACCGATCTTCCCGAAAACACAATTTTCGCATTGACTAAACGAACCGGTTCGTACATTTTTATCCCAAGATGCTTTCTTTGGAAAGAGACAGAAGTTTGATCGTCATCGACGTAAGACGGTGCCGGATCATAGAATGCTGTGGGCCGGGCGTATCGGGCTACGGGACATGACGGCGATGTTTTAGGATCTGGAGGGATCCCCGCATCGACGGACGGGAGCAGCCGATCCGGCAGGGAGTGCCGATCGCACGGGAGGACTTTCATGAGACGGATCGCCGATCTGTATTTTGCGCTTTTGCGCGTTTCCATCGCCCTGCTCCTCGCAGCGATGGTCATCCTCGTTTTCACCAACGTCATCCTGCGCTATGCGCTAAACAGCGGACTGACGGTCTCGGAAGAGATGTCGCGGCTGGCCTTCGTCTGGCTCATCTTCCTCGGTGCCGCCGTCGCGCTCCGCGAGCACGCCCATATCGGCATCGATTCGATGATCCGTGCCTTGCCACGGGGCCTCGCTAAAGCGTGCGTTCTCCTCGGCTACCTCCTGATGCTGCTCGCCTGCGCGCTGCTGCTTCAGGGCGCCTGGGCGCAGTCTGTTCTGACCTGGGGCGCGATCACGCCGGCGGCTGGTATCTCCATGGCGTGGTTCATGATTCCTGCCGTCATCTTCTCGGTCACGGCGCTCCTGCACCTTGGCGGCGAGATGCTCGCGATCCTCACCGGCCGCCTCGACGTCTCCAACATCGTGCTGGTGCAGGAATCCGAAGATCTGCCGCCGCCGACCACCTCGCCCGTACCGCCGCTGCCCGCTGCGCACGGCTTCGGTCGCTGAGGGGGAACGACAATGGTCATCGCAGTATTCCTCGGCTCGCTTCTCGGCACCATGGCATTGGGCATGCCGATCGCCTTTGCGCTCATCCTGTCCGGGATCGCGCTCATGGTTCACATGGACCTCTTCGACGGGCAGATCGTCGCCCAAACGATCCTGCAGGGTGCCGACAGCTTCACGCTCATCGCCGTCCCTTTCTTCATGCTGGCCGGCGAGGTCATGAACCAGGGCGGGCTTTCCAAGCGCATCGTCAATCTGGCGATCGCGCTGGTCGGGCACAAGCGCGGCGGTCTCGGCTTCGTCTGCATTCTCGCAGCCTGCGTTCTTTCCAGCCTCTCCGGCTCGGCGGTGGCGGATGCAGCGGCGCTCGCTGCCCTGTTGATGCCCATGATGATCAAGTCCGGCCATGATCCGGCCCGCTCGGGCGGTCTCATCGCCTCCTCCGCCATCATCGGCCCGATCATCCCGCCCTCCATCGGCTTCATTCTCTACGGCGTGGTCGGCGGCGTCTCCATCACCAAGCTCTTCCTCGCCGGCATCGCGCCGGGCCTGATGATCGGAGCGGCGCTGTGCATCGCCTGGCTCGTCGTCATCCGCAAGGAAACCTTCGCAATGCCGGCGAAATCCTCCTGGGCGGAGCGCCGGCACGCGCTCGTCTCGAGCCTCTGGGCGCTAATGCTGCCGGTCATCATCATCTTCGGCCTGAAGTTCGGCGTATTCACGCCGACGGAAGCCGGCGTCGTCGCCGCCGTCTATTCGCTGTTCGTCGCTATGGTCGTCTACCGCGAATTGACGCCGGGCATGCTGCTCGACGTCTTCACCTCGGCCGCGAAAACCACCGCGATCGTCATGTTCCTGGTCGCCGCCGCGTCGGTTTCCGCCTGGCTGATCACGATTGCCGACCTGCCTGGCGCCATGGTTGCCCTGCTGGAACCGCTGATGGGCAACCAGACGCTGCTGCTGATCGCCATCATGGTGCTGATCGTCGCTGTCGGCACCGCCATGGACATGACGCCGACCATCCTCATCCTGACGCCGGTGCTCCTGCCGGTTATCAAACAGGCCGGCATCGATCCCGTCTATTTCGGCGTGCTGTTCATCATCAACAATTCCATCGGCCTCATCACGCCGCCGGTCGGAACCGTGCTCAACGTCGTTTGCGGCGTCGGCAAGATCTCGATGGAAAAGCTCATCCGCGGTGTCTGGCCGTTTATGATCGCGCAGCTGATCGTGCTCATCCTGCTCGTCCTCTTCCCCGTTCTTGTCACCGGCCCGGCAGCCTTCTTCGCCGGTCGTTGATCTCGCCCCTTGCCGCGCCGGTGCCCAAGGGAGGGGCCGGCGGGGAACCAGAAGCAACCAAGGCGTCGGGAGGCGCCGTTATCCCGGAGGATAAACCCATGAGACTGACCCAATCCATCGCAGCCCTACTGGCCGCAGCATCCATTTTTGGCGCGGCCGGTGCCCATGCCGAGATCAGCGAGCGGACGATCAAGTTCGCCGCCCAGAACTCCAAGGGCCATCCCCAGGTCATGGGCATGGAGCGCTTCGCCCAGATCGTGAAGGAAAAGAGCGGCGGCAAGATCGAGGTCAAGCTGTTCCCGGGCGGCACGCTCGGCGGCGACGTCCAGACGCTCGCCTCCGTGCAGGGCGGCATCGTCGAGATGAGCGTGATGAACGCCGGCATTCTCTCCGGCACCATCAAGGAGTTCGGCGTGGTCGATCTGCCGTTCCTGTTCGGGACGCCTGAAGAGGCCGATGCCGTCATGGACGGTCCGGTCGGCACCGATCTTTCAGCGCGCCTGCCCGCCCAGCGCCTCGTCGGCCTCGGCTTCTGGGAACTCGGCTTCCGCCATCTCACCAACAACCGCCATGCGGTCAACACGGTCGAGGACGTGAAGGGCCTGAAGATCCGCACCGTGCAGTCGGCCGTGCCGCTCGCCACCTTCAATGCGCTCGGCGCCAACGCCATTCCCCTGCCCTATCCCGAGCTTTACAGCGCGCTGGAAACGGGCACCGTCGATGGTCAGGAAAATCCGCTCGCCAATATCGTCAACGCCAAGTTCACCGAGGTGCAGAAGTATCTGACGCTGACGGGCCACCAGTACAATCCGCAGATCGTGATCGTCTCCAAGGTATTCTGGGACAAGCTGGATGCCGAGGAGCAGGCCCTGCTGCAGGAGGCCGCCACGCAGGCGCGCGACTATCAGCGCAAGGCCTCGCGCGACGCCAATGCCGGCTTCCTGGCCGAGATCAAGAAGAGCGGCATGGAGGTCGTTGAACCCACGGCCGAACAGCTTGCCGCTTTCCGCAAGGCCGTCGAGCCGGTGGTCGCACAGTTCCGCGACACGATCGGCGCGGAAACCGTCGATGCCGTGTTCTCGCAGCTGAAGACGATCCGCGGTCAGTAACACGACCAGCGGCAAAGACAGGCGGTAAGGCGGGACGATCCGCCTTTCCACTCCCCATCCACGAGCCGAAGGAGGGCACATGCTCGATCGATCCACCCGCACGATACAGGTCGGCCTTATCGGCAGCGGCATTCAGCTCTCACGCTCCCCAGCCATGCACGAGGCGGAAGGCCGGGAGAACGGCGTGGCGCTCTCCTATGAGCTGATCGACCTCGACCGGCTGGGTGCCGGCGCGAAGGCTGGGCACGGGGCTGGGGTCGGCGTCGGCGTCGAAGCGCTCGGCGACATCCTGCGCGATGTCGAGAACCGCGGCTTTGCCGGCGTCAACGTCACGCATCCGGCAAAACAGGCCGTCATCCCCCATCTCCACGCCCTGTCGCCGGAAGCCGAAGCGCTCGGCGCCGTCAATACGGTCGTCCTCAGGGATGGTCGCCGGATCGGCCATAATACGGACTGCTCGGGATTTGCAGAGGGCTTCCGCCGCGCGCTGCCGCAGGCCGATCTATCCTCCGCCGTCCAGCTCGGCGCCGGCGGCGCCGGCGCAGCCGTCGCTCACGCCATGCTGCAGCTCGGCACGAAGCAACTGACGATCTTCGACAATGACGCCGCACGCGCCGAAGCATTGGCGCAACGGCTTTCCCCTCTCTTTCCAAAGGCTTCCGTCGATGTCGGCGACGACCTCTCGGCGGCCATGGCTAGCGCAAGCGGCCTCGTGCATGCGACGCCGACGGGTACGGCGGCGCATCCGGGCCTGCCCCTGCCGGGCGATTTCCTCGACACCCGTCATTTCGTCGCCGAGATCGTCTATTTCCCGCTCGAAACCGAGCTTTTGCGGCTCGCCCGCGCCAAAGGCTGCGCCACCGTCGATGGCGGCGGCATGGCCGTGTTCCAGGCGGTCGGTGCCTTCCGCCTCTTCACGGGCATCGAGCCGGACGCTGCGCGCATGCTCGCCCACTTCGCTGCCATGGGTACCAGCGGTACCTGAGACATCCTCACCATGACGCCGCTCGCTGAACAGGGAACACGCCGATGAAAACCTCGATTGCCACCGTGTCCATCTCCGGCGACCTGTCGGAGAAACTTTCAGCGATAGCTGCTGCCGGCTTCGGCGCCGTGGAAATCTTCGAGAACGACTTTCTCGCCTTCAATCACGGGCCGAAAGACGTCGGCCGGATGGTTCGCGACGCGGGCCTCGAAATTTGCCTGTTCCAGCCCTTCCGCGACTTCGAGGGCCTGCCCGAACCCCAGCGGAGCCGCGCCTTCGAACGGGCGAAACGCAAGTTCGAGACGATGAACGAGCTTGACACCGACCTCATCCTCATCTGCTCCAACGTCTCGCCGCTTGCCCTCGGCGGCATCGACCGCGCGGCGGACGATCTGCGCGCACTCGGCGACATCGCCCGCGAACATGGCGTCCGCATCGGTTACGAGGCGCTTGCCTGGGGTCGCTACATCAACGACCATCGCGATGCCTGGGAGATCGTGCGGCGCGCCGACCACAGCCATGTCGGCCTGATCCTCGATAGCTTCCACTCGCTGGCGCGCGGCATCGACAGCGCCTCGATCCGCTCCATCCCCAAGGACAAGATCTTCATCGTCCAGATGGCGGACGCGCCGAAGCTCGATCTCGACCTTCTGTCCTGGAGCCGCCATTACCGCAACATGCCGGGTCAGGGCGACCTTCCCGTCGCCGACTTCATGGCAGCCATCGAGGCAACCGGTTATGACGGCTACTACTCGCTCGAGATTTTCAACGACCAGTTCCGCGCGGGCTCTGCACAGCAGACCGCCGTCGATGGGCGGCGCTCGCTGATCTACATGATGGACCGGCTGAAGGCCGAAGGGCGTGCGGTGAAAGGTCCGTCAGAGCCGAACCCTTTGCCACCGCCGGCGCGCACAGCCGGCATATCCTTTGTCGAGTTCGCCACCGACATGCAATCCGCCGTGCCGCTATCGACATTGCTCCAGTCCATCGGTTTCCGCCATGCTGGCCGTCATCGCTCGAAGGATGTCGATCTCTATACGCAGAACGACCTGCGCGTCGTCATCAACACGGAAACCGAGGGAATGGCGCATTCCGCCTATGTCGTGCACGGAACCAACGTCTCGGCGCTGGGGCTGCGCATGGCGGACGTGCGGCAGGGCATGGCCCGCGCGGCCGGCCTGCTGGCAACCCCCTACAAGCAACCTGTCGGGCCGGGCGAGCTTGAGCTGCCGGCCCTGTTCGGCATGGGCGGCAGCCTCCTTCATCTGGTACCGGAGGATGCGGCGCTCGACCGGCAGTGGGAGACGGACTTTGCGCTCGAACCCGGCTGGAACCGACATTCCGGTGCGGGCTTGAAGGCGGTCGATCATATCGCCCAGACCGTGCGCTACGAGGACATTCTTTCCTGGACCCTGTTCTACCGCTCGATCTTCGACCTGAAGCCGCTGCCGCCGGTCGAGGTGCCAGATCCCGGTGGCCTCGTGCTCAGCCAGGTCCTGCAGAACGACGACGCCAGCCTGCGCATCGTTCTCAACGGTTCGCAATCCATGCGCACACTCTCGTCCCGCTTCGTGTCGCAGTTCGTCGGGCCGGGCGTCCAGCATGTGGCCTTCGCAACGTCTGACATTTTTAAGACGGTCGAGGCCCTGCGCGCCAGCGGCGTTTCCCTGCTGCCGATCTCCGGCAATTACTATGACGATCTCGATGCCAAGTTCGACATCGCGGCGGAGACGCTTGCTGCCATGCGCGCGGGCAATATCCTCTATGATCGCGACGAAGACGGCGAGTATTTCCAGATCTATCTCGGCACGCTGGAAGGCGGCTTCTTCTTCGAGATCGTCGAGCGGCGCGGCTATCGCGGGCTCGGGGCGGCCAACGCCGCGATCCGCCTGACCACGCAGGCCCGCCAGTCGCCGCTGCCGGCTTAGCGACGCGGTTTGACGGCCCTGACAGTGCCGAAAAAGGGACCCGCATGTAGGAGCAGGCCCCTTCGTCGTCACGCGAACACCCGCCTCAATGCCGGCACGCGGCGGATGAGGAGGACGTCGAGAGCGATCATCACGACGAGCAGCAGGCCCGACAGCGGAAACAGGACCCCGAAGACGACCGCCATGCCCCACAAAACGCCATAGACCCTGCGGCTCGCGGGATAGGGGGGAACGCCGAGGCGGCCGGACGGCCGGCGCTTGAGCCACATGACGACGGCGGCGACCGAGGAGAGGATGATGGCGAAACAGGTCGCGAGCATCAGCAACTGGTTCAACAGGCCGAATTCCTGCCCCATATGGATGTTGATCGCAAACTCGGTGAGCTTGGCGACCGGGCCGTAATCGGCATAGCCGATATCGACCAGCGGCTGGCCGCTATATTGATCGATATGGATCGTGCGCACCTGCGAAAGATCGTCGGGGTATACAGCGGTGGTGAAAACGCCGGCCGCGTCAGTGGGAAGCGTCACCTCGTATCCCGCCGCCATGCCGCGCGCGTGTGCGATCTCGACGATCCTGTCGATACCGAGCGGCGCATCCATAGCGTGGTGCGACATCGGCATCGGAGAGGCTTCCATCGTCCAGCCGACCGTCTGCATGGCATGCTGGGCATGCTCGCTCGATGTCGGCACGTTGTCCCACAGTGCGGCGGGGTAGCCGGTGCCGGTCGCCACCGTCAGTTCCGTCAGCTTGCCGCCCCAGAAGGAGGACCAGGGCAGGCCCGACAGCGCGAGGAAGGCGATGAACCCGCCGGCGACCGCCCCGGTCACGGCATGCGTGTCGCGCCAGAACACCCGGCGCGACGGCGTTCCCCGCACGGTCAGGACACCACCGGTCTGCCGGCGCGGCCACCAGAGATAGACGCCGGAGACGACGAGAATGATCGCGAACCCCGCCATCGCCTCAATCACGCGGTTGGCATAGGCACCGAAATACTCAAGGCTGTGCAGCTTGCGCACGACCTCATTGAACTCCTGCGTCTTCAGCATCGTGTCGAGAACGGCACCCGTATAGGGGTTGAGGAACACATAGGCCGCGCCCGCATCCGTCGCGAATGTCACGCGAGCCGACGCGGTCGGGCTGACGGGTGGCCGATAGGCCTTTACCCGCGCGTCGGGATAGAGTGTCTGCGCCCTGGCAATCAAGGTGCTGGGAGCCTGCTGCGGCGTGGTCTCCTCGGCAACCATCGTCCGCGACGCAAAGGCCGTGCGGTCGATCTCGTCGCGGAAGAGGTAGAGTGAGCCGGTGACGGCAAGCAGGATCATGAACGGCACGGCAATGAGGCCGGCATAGAAATGCCATCGCCAGACGGCGCGGTAGGTATCGACAGAAAGCGCGGAAACGCTTGCCTGACGGGAGGTGGTAAGGTCTGTCATCGTCAATCCTGGGATTGGACCGCATGCCGCCGTCGGAGACGTTCGGGAACGGCCGAAAAAGCTTGAGGCTTCGACATGCCGATGCGCCGGGAGCGCACAGGATGTGTTTGCCATCGATGGCGGGCACAGCGCCCGCAAGGTGCTTTTCAGACCGGTGGCCCCTGCGCGTCATACCGCCTGACATCCGTCGAGGCGGACAGGATGACGGCATCGTCGGCGCGTATCTCCACGGCGACGGAGAAGCGGATGGGAAAGCCTATATCGTCGGAGGGTGCCAGCACCGTCTGCGCCTGCACGCCGGCGTGACAGAGCTTGCTGCACGGGCATTCCTGATGTTGATGGCCATCGGCGGGCCGATGCGCCCCATGGTCGGCAGCGCAGAGGACCGAAAAGGGGTCCGGCGCCGCCATCACGGCACTCGACCATCCCGTCACCAGCGTCTGGATCGCGAACGACAGCGCCAGCAGGATGCCCAGGAGAGCCCCCGATTGTCTGTCTGCGATGATACGGCGCCAGAACGTCATGACTGTCGAATGCCACAGTTCCCGCCATCTGTCATCGCGACATCTTGTGCACAGGTTGTTTGCAAGAACGGACGGGATCATCGATCATCCCGCACCATATCCGAACCGTGATCAGGCCAATTCGCTCCCGACCCCGTTGACAGGATGGTGCTTCGTAATGTTATTACATTTATGTCGATTGTAGATGGGTTCGGGGGACGCAACATGTTTTACCTTCAGGGAAAAGACGGCTAGATGATCCGCATATCGCTCCCGGCACGTCTCCTCGCTCACGACGATACGCTGTCTGCCGAAGAAGAAGGACGCCACGTGCACGATGTGACCCTGTCAGCGCGTGGTCTCGGATGGTCGATCCGGGATGCACGGATCCTGCAGGGTGTTTCGCTGGCGCTCGGTCAGGGCGACCGGCTGGCGATCGTCGGCCCCAACGGCGCGGGCAAGACGACGCTGCTCCAGCTTCTCTCCGGCATGCTGCAGCCGACGACGGGCGCGGTTTCGCTGGTCGGGCGGCCGCTTGCCTCCATGACGCCGCAGGAGCGAGCCCGGCTGACGGCGGTGGTCGGACAGTCAGACCAGCCCGACCACCGCATCCGCGTGCGCGACTATGTCGAACTCGGCCGCATTCCCCACACGCAGCGGGCGACGCGCGCGCAGGAACGACAGCTGGTCGAAGACGCGCTGGAGCGCACCGGCCTTTCAGCGCTCGCCGCGCGTGCGATGGGGTCGCTCTCCGGCGGAGAACGGCAGAGGGCGCAGATCGCCCGGGCGCTGGCGCAGGCGCCCCGCATCCTGTTTCTCGACGAGCCGACGAACCATCTCGATCCTCTGGCACGCCGCACGCTGCTGTCTCTGGTCGCGGAACTGGATGTCACGGTCGTTGCTGTCCTTCACGACCTGCATCTCGTTCCCGATTTCGCGACCCATGTCGTGGTGCTGAAAGACGGACGGCCTGTGGCCAGCGGACCGGTTGCCGCCGCCCTGTCGAGAAGCGTCGTCCGCGACGTCTTCGGCATCGATCTTCTGCGCCTGCCGCATCCGCATGAAGATCGCGAACTCACGGTCTTCGACATCGCAGCCCCTCTCTGAACCTCGGAGCCTCTTCCATGAAACGTCTTCTCCTGGCCGCCCTTGTCTCATTCGCAGCCTCTGCTGCCCATGCTTTTCCCGTCACGGTCGACAGCTGCGGGCAGGCGCTGACCTTCGACGCGGCGCCGAAGCGTGCGGTCGTGCATGACATCAATATGGCCAAGATGGCGTTCGCGCTTGGCCTCCAGCCGCAGATGGTCGGCGTGACCGGCATCAGCGGCTGGTACAAGCTGGACGACGCGTTCCGCAGGGAACAGGGCGCGATCCCCGAACTCGCGCCGAAATATCCGACGCTGGAAAATCTCGTCGCCGTCGAGCCCGATTTCTTTTTCGCGGGCTGGTACTACGGCATGAAGCCCGGCGGCGACGTGACGCCGGAGACCCTGGCACCCCACGGCATCAAGACGCTCGTGCTGACGGAAAGCTGCGTCCACCTCGACAAGGCGCGCCCCGCCGCCTCCATGGACCTGCTCTATGGCGACGTGGAAAAGCTCGGCATCATCTTCGACCGCAAAACTGAAGCCGATGCCTTGATCGACGGCTGGAAGAGGGAGCTTGCGGGTATCGAGGCCAAGGTCGCGGCGAACGACGGCACCCGTGTGTTCCTCTATGACAGCGGCGAGGACAAGCCGTTCACCGCCGGCAAGTTCGCCATTCCCACCGCCATGATCTCGGCAGCCGGCGGCGTGAACATCATGGCCGACATGGAAACGAGCTGGGGCACGACGGACTGGGAAACGGTCGCCATGCGCAATCCACAGTTTCTCGTTCTTCTCGACTACCAGACCGATACCGGCTATCGAAAACTCCTCGACTTCCTGAAGAGTCATCCCGCGATGAAGGAAACGGACGCCGTGAAGAACGAGCGCTTCGTGGCGCTGCGATACGAGGAACTGACGCCCGGACCCGACAACATAGCGGCCATCGGCAAGATCGCCCGCGCGCTGCACCCAGAAGCCTTCTGACGGTGCGAGCCGCATTTCCCTTGGGTGTCGTGGCGGCCTGCCTGGCTGTTGCGACGCTTGCCTGCATCTCCATCGCCTATGGCTCCACCGTCATCCCGATGCCGCAGGTTCTCACAGCACTCGCACGGGCGGCCGGCATCGCCCAGACGGACCCGGTCGGCGTGATAGACCGGATCATCGTCGATCTCCGGCTTCCCCGCGCCATCCTCGCGATCGCCGTGGGCGCGGGCCTTGGCGTCATCGGGCTCCTCCTGCAGACGGTGACGCGCAACGATCTGGCCGATCCCTTCCTGTTCGGCCTGTCGGCGGGTGCGGCGGCCGGTGCGGTCATCGTCATCACCCGGCTCGGAGACCGGCTGGGCGTTCTCACACTACCCATTGCAGCCTTCGTCGGAGGAATGTGTGCGACCGGCATCGTGCTGATGCTTATTCGCCGCGCGCAGGGATTTGGCCCCGAGCGGCTGATCCTTGCCGGTCTCGCGGTCTCGTTCCTGTTCACGGCGCTGACCAATTACCTAGTCTTCTCCGGCGACCAGCGCGCTGCCCATTCCGTATTGTTCTGGACCATGGGCGGTCTCGGGCTTGCCAGCTGGCAGAACATCGGCATCGGGATCACGGGTGCCGCCGTCGCAACCGGCTATGCAATCGCGCGCCACCGGCATCTCGACGCTCTGCTGGGTGGAGAGCAGACGGCCGAGAGCCTTGGTGTTTCCGTACGGCGCCTGCGGCGTGAAACGTTTCTGGCGGCCAGTTTCGCCACCGCTCTCCTCGTCTCGATCACCGGCGTCATTGGCTTTATCGGGCTCATGATCCCGCATGTCGCCCGCACGCTGGTCGGCCCGCTGCACAAGCGGTTGACGATCCTCTGCGCGCTTCTGGGCGCAGCGCTTCTCCTCGGCAGCGATCTCATCGCCCGCACGCTCCTGCCGCCACAGGAACTCCCGGTCGGCATCGTCACCAGCTCGATCGGCGCCGCCTTCGTCGTCATCGTCATCCTGCAGAAAGGTCGCACGGCCTGACGTTGATAAAGCCGCACCTACACCTCAGCTTCTGGGCTTCAGGTTCTCCGGATCGTAGAGCGGCTTGTAGCCGACGGCTGCGATCTCAACCGGGAAGCTCTCGTTGAAATATTCCACCGTCAGCGCGCGGCCGACCTCGCAATGCGACTGCGGGATATAGGCGAGCGCGATATTCTTGCCGATGGTCGGGCCATAGGCGATCGAGGTCGTGTAGGAGCGGCGGCCGAGGTCGTCGATCAGCACCGCGCCCGTTTCCGGATCGATGACCGGCAGCGAGCCCACGGGATAGCGCTTTACGCCACTGGCGTCGGTGTTGTCGGTCATCACCAGCGTGCAGAGCATGGCCGGCTGATGGGCGCGGGCCTTGTATTCGAGATGCTTCGCCTTGCCCCGGAAGTCGGCTTCCTTGACCTTGGGGCGGGCAAGATCCGCCTCAATCAGATTGTATTGCGTCAGGAGGTCACCGTTCTGCAGGCGCAGGCTCTTTTCCATGCGGCGGGAGTTGGCATAGGTCTCAACGCCGAAGGCCATGACGCCGGTCGCGCGCAGTGCATCCCAGACGGCAAGGCCGTCCTCATATTTCATGTGCAGTTCCCAGCCCTGCTCCCCGACATAGGAAATGCGGAAGGCGGTGACGGTCACGCCTGCGATCTCGATCGGCTTGATCGCGGCAAAGGCGAAGTTCTCATGGTCGAGCGCCGACGGATCGGCGACCACCTTCTTCAGCGTCTCGCGTGCGTTCGGTCCCCAGATGCCGATGGTTGTGAACCTTTCCGAGACGTCAGTGATCGTGACATCGAGGCCGCGGTCTTCCGCCACGCGCTTCATGTAGTGGAAGTCGCGCGGGCCGGCATCGGCGCCGTTGATGAGGCGGCAGCGATCGGCCATGCGGATGACGGTGAAGTCGGCCCGCACCATGCCCTCGTCATCGAGGAAGTGGGTATAGATGCCCTTGCCGATATTGCCATCGCCGCCGATCTTGGCGGCACAGAGCCATTCGAGTAGATCGACATGGTCGGGGCCTTCGATATCCACCATGTGGAAATGCGAGAGGTTGACGATCCCGCAATCCTCGCTCATCGCCAGATGCTCGGCATTCGAGACGCGCCAGAAATGGCGATTGTCCCACTCGTTCTCGCGCACCGGGACGCGGTCGCCGTATGTCTCCAGTAGGTGTTCGTTGGCCTGGTAGCCGTGGGCGCGCTCCCAGCCGCCAAGTTCCATGAAGTAGCCGCCGAGTTCTTCCTCGCGTTCATAAAAGGGCGAGCGCTTGGCGCCGCGGCCCGAGGCATAGGGTTCGCGCGGATGGATCGCCGGGAAGTAGATCTTCTGCGCCGCCTCGTAGCTGCGACTTTCGATGAACTCTTCGGTGAGCTGGTGCGGGTAGAAGCGCGCATAGTCGATGGAATTGTGGTCGATCTCGGTGCGACCGTCCGTCATCCAGTCGGCAATCAACTTGCCGTAACCAGGGCCGTCCTTGACCCAGATCGCGACGCAGTACCAGAGGCCGCGCACCTTCTGGCTTTCGCCACAGGAGGGACCGCCAGCAGCCGAGACCTGCAGGAGACCATTGAACGAGTGGCCCTCGTTGTAGCCGAGCTCGCCGAGGATCGGCGTCAGTTTCATCGCCCGTTCCAGAGGCTCGAGGATCTGCTCCATGTCGAGATCGCGCTGCGAGGGCGACAGGCGCGCCTCGTGCTTTTCAAGAATTTCGCGCGGGTGGCAAAGGCGCGGGTTTTCGGCCTCGTAGTAGCCCCACTCTATTTGCCCGCCTTCGGTCGTGTTCGGATCGCCGGTATCGCGCATATAGGCCGAGTTGCCCTGGTCGCGCAGCAGCGGATACCCGATCTCCTTGCCGGTGCCGGCGAATTCGTTATAGGGGCCGAAGAAGGTCAGCGGATGATCGACCGGCATGACCGGCAGATCTTCGCCGACCATTTCGGCAATCAGACGGCCCCAGATGCCGGCGCAGACGATGACATGATCGGCCAGAATTGTACCGCGATGCGTGACGACGCCCTTGATGCGGCCCTTCTCGACGATCAGCGAAGTCGCCGGCGTATTGCCGAAGATCTTCAGCTTGCCGGATTTCTCGGCGGCATCGATCAGCTTGCCGGCAACGGTCTGCGAGCGCGGGATGACGAGGCCGGCATCCGGGTCGAACAGGCCGCCCTGCACCTGATCTTCCTCGATCAGCGGGAACATCTGCTTGATCTCGGAGGGGCTGACATATTGCGCGCGCGTGCCGAAAGCCTTGGCGGAGGAGAGCTTGCGCTTGATTTCCTCCATCCAGCTATCATCGCCAGTGCGCGCTACTTCCAGACCGCCGATGCGGGCGTAGTGGCCCATCTTCTCATAGAAATCGATAGAATACTGGGTTGTCCAGACCGACAGGTAATCATGGCTGGTCGTGTAGCAGAAGTCCGAGGCATGCGCCGTCGAGCCGATATCAGTGGGGATGCCGGACTTGTCGATACCGACGATGTCGTCCCAGCCACGCTCGATCAGGTGATGCGCAATGGAGGCGCCGACGATGCCGCCCAGCCCGATGATGACGACCTTTGCTCTGCTTGGAAACTCTGCCATTGCCTGCCTCGTATCTCCGATATCGGGTGATTGTAGAGCCTGCGCCGCGTAACGCCTGATCTGAAAGCGACAAGGACTGGCCGCGATCACGGTCGTGCCGGGAGCAAATACGACATGAAACTTTCACTCATACCAAGCGTCGATGATAGGAACCTGTCATCGACGCTTGGTATGAAGCTCCAATGAAAGCATATAATTGATAAACGGGCGCTTTATGAGAAACCTTTGATCACGCCGCGCGTTCCGAAGCGAATTTCCCGAACCGACTTCACGTCCAGCACAGGACCTCCTTGATGAGTACAATAGCGGCAAGCGCACACGTGGCGCCTGTAGAACCCCGGTCGCGGTCGATCAAAGCCCTCAGCGCCGTCAATTTCTTCCTTGCCGACGTCCGTGACGGGCTCGGTCCCTTTCTCGGCATCTTCCTGATCGGTCAGGGCTGGAGCACGGCAACCATCGGCGTCGTCATGACGATCGGCGGCATTGCGGGCATGCTGGCGACCACACCGCTCGGCGCACTTGCGGATGCCTCCAAGGCCAAGCGTTTCATGGTCGGCTTCTGCGCGGCCCTCGTCATCGTGGCGTCTCTCGCCATCCTGTTCGTCCCCACCGTGACCTTCGTGGCGGCCTCGCAGATCGCAACCGGCATCGCCGGTGCCGCCATCGGCCCGGCCGTCGCCGGCCTGACGCTGGGCCTCGTGGGACAGAAGGGACTAGCCCCGCAGCTCGGGAGAAACGAGGCCTGGAACCACGGCGGCAATGTCTTTGCCGCCGCCGGCGCCGGTTTCTTCGGCTACGAGTTCGGCCTGACCGCGGTCTTCATCCTCATGACAGCCATGGCCGTCGGGTCGATCATCGCCGTCATGATGATCAGACCTGAGGATATCGACCACGATGCCGCACGCGGCATCGAGAAGAAGGATGGCAAGGACGCAGAGGTGCCTTCGGGCTTCAGCGTGTTGTGGAAGTCTACGCCACTGCTGATCCTCGCTGCCACGCTCATGCTGTTCCACTTCGGCAATGGCGCCATGCTTCCGCTGCTTGGACAGCAGGTGGCAACACAGGCGGCAAGCTCCGACGTGCCAACGGACACCGGCACCACGACCACACTGCCACCCGGACAGAGCAAGCCGGGGAAGCCCGCAGCGCAACCGGTCGGCCAGCATTCGTCTCTCCAGAGCCTGCTGTCGGATCCCGTCTCCTACACCGCCGCGACCGTCATCATCGCCCAGCTGACGATGATCCCGATCGCGCTTCTCGCGGCCGGTTTCGCAGGGCGGCGCGGCTACTTCCTGCTCCTCGTCGCAGCCCTTGTTGCACTGCCGGTTCGCGGGCTGATCGCCGGACTATGGCCAAGCCCCTATGCCCTCATCCCGGTGCAGATGCTGGATGGTGTCGGTGCCGGCCTTCTCGGTGTCGCGGTGCCCGGTCTCGTCGCACGGATGCTCAAGGGAACCGGCCATATCAACGCAGGTCTCGGTGCGGTCATGACGGTGCAGGGCATCGGCGCCTCGCTCAGCCCGGCGATCGCCGGCGTCATCGTCTCGCATTTCGGCTTTTCGGCCGCCTACCTCACCCTTGCAGGGTTCGCGCTTTGCGGGCTGGTCATCTGGCTTGTTTCGATGAAGAAGGTGGCCGCGGCCTGCGCTGGCGACTGAACTCCGACGTGTAACACGTCCAAGAGCGCTCCTGTCGGACGGCAGGGGCGCTCGGCATTGTCGAAAATACTCACCTTCAGCCTAACCCGAAGGTCGGAAAGCCCCGCCAACAGGCGCCGGGCCGGACATCTTGGCGATTGCCTTTGCAGAGAACGTGGGAAGACGGTTGTTGGCTGCAACGAATAAAGCTCTGGTCGCATGCCAAGGCGTGCGACCAGAGACAAGGTATTCTTGGGGATCACCTTCGTTTGAAACTGAAAAAACCCGATGTTGTCAGAAATCAAACGATGCGGATAGCATAACGGCGCGGGGCGCGCCGGCCGAGAGGAAGCCGCGTGCAGAGGACGCCCAGTATTTCTCATCGAGAACGTTCTCGACATTTGCCCGGACTTCGATCGGCTTGCCATTTTCCCGCTCGAAGACATAGCGCGCACCCAGATCGAGACGCGTCCAGTCCTCGACCTTTTGCGTGTTTGCCCGGTCGTAATACGTGCTTCCACTGTAGAGCACGCGACCCGTCAGCGTCAGATTCTCGACCCACGGCGTGTCGTATTCACCATAGAGACTGACTGTCGTGGTGGGGACACCGGGAACCTTGTTGCCGTCGAACGCGCCGGCAGCCGTGCTGTCAAGCTTGGCATCCATGAACGTCACACCACCAAGGACGCGGATGCCCTGAAGCGGCTCGCCGAATACCGAAAGCTCAAGACCGCGGTTGACCTGCAGGCCATTGACCGAGAAGGTATTCGTCGTCGCATCGGTGAAGGCACTCTCCTGCCGGATCTCGAACAAGGCTGCTGTCAGCAGGAATGAACCGAAATCGTACTTTACCCCGATTTCCTTCTGATCGTGGACGAAGGGCGGAAAGATCTCGTTCGCATTCGCGACCGTCGCCGGTGCAATCGCTCCCTCGGACAGCGCCTCGACATAGTTGGCATAGACCGAAAGATTGTTGGTGACGTTGACGACTGCGGCGACCGCCGGGCTGAATTTCGCCTCCTCGTAGAGGTAGTTTGTGTCTCCCACCGGGAAAAGCGGATTTCCGGGACGTGTATTGAACCCTCTCGAGCGAATATCCTGATAGCGCCCGCCCACAGTTAAAAGAAAGCGTTCGTCTAGGAAGGACAATGTGTCTGAGAGCGCGATGCTCGTCGAAAGAAGATCTGCAAAGGGAACGAGATCGTCCGAGCGGGGGAAATCGCTCGTATCCACCGAGCCGTCGGGCAGATAGACCGGGTTGTAGATGTTGGTGGGATAGGCTGGAGGCAATCCCAATCTACCCGGCAGGAAGCTGCCGCGATCGTTTTCATTGAGATTTCGTGCGACCGCGACGTTGACCTGATGACCGACGGGGCCAGTATCGAATTCCGAGCGCAGACCGATTTCGCCCGAAAATCCCTGGATCTGCTGCGGCTGAATGGCGAGGCTGGATGTCGCATCTCCATTTGCGTTGACGATGGTGTAGGACGACGTCAAGAAATCTTCGCGGTAACGGCTTGCACCACCGGCAGCATAAAGCGTCGTGTTATCGAGCACATCGAACTCTACGCGACCGGAAATCATGTTGTATGTACTGTCGTGATATTCGAACGGGTTGGCCGTATTGATCTTGCCGTTCGGTGCGCGCGGTATCTCAATGCCGGGTACGGCACCGTTGAACAGGGATGTCGGCGCATCGATGTTCTGCGTGGAATGGTTCAGATCGAGCGAAGCGCGGACGCGGTCACCGCGATAATCCAGCCCGATCGATGCGACACCGACCTGATTGTCGTTGTTATCCAGCCGAGAATCGCCATCGCGGTAGGAACCGTTCACACGAACGCCGAACTCTCCGCCCGGCCCGAAGCGGCGACCGACATCGGCATGCGACCAAAGTTGCGAGTCGGAGCGATAGCCGGTCGTAAGGCGTGTCAGCGGTTCGTCGGCGGCACGTTTGGGCACGAGATTGATCGTGCCGCCGACACGTCCGAGGCCACCATTTGCAAACGCGGTCGGCCCCTTGAGGATCTCCACACGCTCGATGCCCTCAAGGAAACTGCGCCGGGGATTGGCAATGTAGGGAAGCCCGTCATAGAGCGTGTCGAGATTGGTGACCGAGAAACCACGGATCATGAAAGCATCTCGTTCGCTGAACGCAGGGGCGTCCTGGCGCACGGATGGATCGTTCAGCGTGAGATCGGCAACAGTCCGCGCCTGCTGATCGCGGATCAACTTCGACGTCAGAGACGTGACGGTGAAGGGCGTTTTCAGAACAGGCTGATTGCCCAGAACACCAACACGAGCACCGGAAGAGACCTGCCCGCCGGCATAAGGTGCCGGAGGCTGACCGATAATTCCTGTCGCCGGCGCCTGCTCCCCCGAGCTACCGACGACGACAATCGTTTCCAGTGTCGTGGCCTGCGATGCACCGGAGGACCGTGCGACCTCGGGCTGGCGTTTCGCCTGCTCATCGCGCGCTTCCTGCCCTTGCGCCGACCCTGCGGAGATAGCGAGTAACGATACACTTGTGAGAGCCGCGTTGACCCACCAACGCGATCCACAGCCAATCCAACCTCTTGACATTCCATGCCCCCTGTAACGCGTCTGACGCACGACGCTCTGCATCGTTCTTCGAACTCGGCGCCGATCCATTCGGCTGCCACGACAGAGAGACGATCCAGATCGAGAAATTTTTCTCGAATTGGCAAGATTGCTGAGTCTACGTCATGAAACGTGCTCTGACGCAGAGACTCCTGATCTGATCGCAGCAACGATCGTGACGCTCTCAGGATGCGCCTGTCGTTCGGGGATTGCGTCATGCGTTCGACGTTCTAAGGAGGGACGACATCCGTTTCTAAGCATGCCGTACGCCGTCAGGCTCTGAACTGACCGGGCTGCTTAACCGGCGAGCGCTCGATCAGAATCCTGAAGGGTACCGTACCCAAGGCTGCCACACGCTCGCCGTGCTCGACCTGGACCACTTCAAGTCGGTGAGGAACGAAGCGGACCCGATGATCGACGGCGCGGCAAATCACGCGCGATCATAAGATTTGCAGTTTTAAAAGACATTGATGTCCCCCGCGAAAAAGGTGATTCGCCTAGACCCTTTTGCCCTCTGCCTGCCATCCGAACAGCGCGGCAGCGCGATCCGCGAGATCCCGGGCGATCGGCATCGCCGATGTCGCGGCAGGAGATGGAGCGTTGCAGACATGGATGGTCCTGTGGGTTTCGCGGATCAGGAAGTCATGGACGAGGCTGCCGTCGGCGAGAACCGCCTGGGCGCGGATGCCGGGCCGATAGGGCTTGAGGTCGTCGAGCTGCAATTCCGGGCAGTATCTTCTGCAAAGCGCGAGGTAGCGGCGCTTGCTGATCGAATTGCCCATTTCCGACAGGCCGGACCGAAGATTTTTGCGCACCAGGCGGCGAAAGCCGGGGTAGGTGATCATTTCCCTGAGATCGTGGACATTGACATCGGAAAACCGGTAGCCCTCCCGCGCAAAGGCAAGAACCGCATTCGGCCCCACCGTCACATAGCCGCCGATCATCTTCGTGAGGTGGACGCCCAGAAACGGCAGCGCAGGGTCCGGGATCGGGTAGATCAGATGGTTGACAATGCGGTCCTTGTCGGAGCCCAACCTGAAATATTCGCCGCGAAAGGGCACGATATGGAAGTCGAGTTCGAGGCCACAAAGCCGCGCCAGCCGGTCGGCCATGATGCCGGCGCAGGCGATGACGTGCCGGGCGCGGATCTCTTCCTGCGGAAGCTGGAGACGAACGCCGTCCGCCTCCTCTCGCAAGGTCTCCACGGTAGCGCTGGTGCGAATTTCGACGCCCCTACCAGCGAGGATTCGGGCCATCGTGCGGGCGATCAGCCCGTAATCGACGATGCCGCTGGTCGGCACGAACAGCGCCCCGACGCCGCGGATATGCGGTTCGCGCCGGACAAGCTCCGCGGCGTCCAGCCGTTCCACCGGCAGGCCGTTCTGTCGGCACCGGTCTTCCAGCGCGGCAAGACGCGGCACCTCGTCATGGGCGGTTGCCACGAGTATCTTTCCGCATTGCTCGAACGGAATGCCATGCTCGCGGCAGAAACCGATCGTCGCCTCGACGCCTTCCTTGCAGAAACGCGCCTTCAGGCTTCCCGGCTGATAATAGACCCCCGCATGGATGACGCCGCTGTTGCGCCCGGTCTGGTGAGTCGCAACCTCGACCTCCTTTTCCAGCACGACGATGGAAAGGCCGGGCCAGCGGGTCGAGATTTCCAGGGCGGCGGAAAGACCGACAATGCCGCCGCCGATGATGGCAAGATCATAAGACACCGATGCTGTCCCCGCTCCTCACTCTCGCCTCCTTGGCAGGATGCACCGACGAGATCACGGATCCAGCGGTGTATCGCGCAACAGATCGAACATCAGCTTGAAGAAGCGGTCGCTGTCCACCTCATAGGCGATTCGTGCATTATCGGGCTCGCCACGCTCCTTCCAGAAATCGGCGACCGTCGCGCCGAAGGCAAAGGTGCCATCGAGATCGACGCCGATATGGACGGGCCTGGTGCGCACCAGCGTCGGGTCGATCACCAGCGCCAGCGCCAGAGGGTCGTGCATCGCGCCGCCGACGCCCATGGAATTGCGATGCAGCTTCTCGTAGAAGCGTAGCCAGTCCATGACGAGCCTGCCGAGTTCCGTGTCGATGGTCGCGAGCTCCGCATATTGCTCTGCCTCGACCAGAACCTGCATGGTCACATCCAGCCCGACCATGGTAACGGGCACGCCGCTGTCGAGCACGAGCCGGACGGCTTCGGGATCGCAGAAGGCGTTGAATTCAGTGGGCGTGATGATCTCGCTCTTGCGATAGAACACCCCGCCCATCCAGATCAGTTCCTTGATCTTCGGCAACACCTGCGGGTGCTTGAGAACGAGGAGGCCGATATTGCTCAGTGGCCCGGTGGCCACCACGATGATCGGTTCTGGCGCTGCAGCAAGCCTTTCGGCGAGGAAATCGACGGCATGCTGGGCCAGGGGTTTGCGTTGCGGCATGGGCAGGTAGGGCGAGCCCTCGAGACCGCTCGGGCCGTCCGCCGTTCCCAGCACCAGCGGACGGGCAAGCGGGCGGACGCAGCCGGCCGCAACCGGCACGTCTCCCGCACCGATGAAGTCGAGGATGCGAATGGCATTCGAGGTGGTCTTGTCGAGCTCGGCATTGCCGCAGGTGGTCGTCACGCCCAGAAGTTTGATATCGGGCGAGCGATGCGCCATGACGAGGGCGATGGCGTCGTCGTGGCCGGGGTCGCAGTCGTAGAGGATGGGTGTCGGCATCGGAAACGGTCCTTCAGGCTGCAGTGCCAAGACCGCCGGCGCGGGCGTAGCGCGCCATGGTGGTCTTGAAGATCGAAAGGAAGCGGCGGCCGTCGAGGCCGGTGGCGATACGGGTCGTCCTCGGGCCGTCACCGCCGGGCAGGATCTGGTGACCGCGGTAAGCCACAACCTGGCCCCGCGCGACGCCTTTTTCGATGACGACATCGGCAAAGAGCGGCGCCGTCGTCGTCACGAGATCCGGCGCGAAGGCGAGCGCCACGGTAATGACATCATCCATGGGAAAGCCCACGAGCCCGAAGAACTCGCGCCAGATATCGATGTAGATCGGAAACACCTCCCCGATCATGTCCACGACGGCATTGTCCGCCCCGGAGGACGCCATGTCCGCGATGTCGTCGCGCGTCAGCATGCTGTCGGCCACGCGGTTGTCCTCGCAGATATCGAGCGGCACGAGGATCTTGTCGACATCGGCGTTGAGCACAATGCGCGACGCCTCCGGATCGGCCCAGATATTGTACTCCGACAGCGGCGTCATGTTGCCGGGCGCGGTGAAGTTGCCGCCGAGCACCAGCATGTTCTTCAGAAGCGACGGCAACGCCGGTTCCTGCAGAATCGCGAGCGCCGCATTGGTCGTCGGCCCCGTCGTCACCAGCGTGATCTCGCCGGGATGTGCCCTTGCCATGTCGATGATGAAATCCACCGCATGGCCGGGGTTCGCCTTACGGCGAGGCTCTGGCGCCGGCGGGTTGAACGTCTTCAGACGGTCGCCGAAGCGCGCCGTCAGCCGCTTCTCGAAATGGACGGGTGCTTCCATCGCCGCCTTGGCATGGCCGACGATCGGCCGCCAGGCGCCGGCATGGACCGGAATATCGTCACGACCGGCCAGCGACAACGTGTTCAGCACGACGTCGGTCACCTGTTTGATCGGGCCGGCGGCGCCGGTGACGGTGGTGACGCCCTCCAGCTTGATGTCCGGATGGGCGGCGGCGAACAGCACGGCGAGAATGTCGTCGCCGGCGGAATCCACGTCGAGGATGATGCGCTGCATGGGAAGCCTTCGGGGTCTCGGGTTTTCAGGAACGGGGAAGCGGCGCGTCGCGGCCGGCGTCCCCCGAGGGATGGACGGACAAAGCGCGGCGAATGGTCTCGACCGTCTCGCGGATGCGCTTTGGCCGTGCGCGCCAGGAGAGCGCGAACAGAGCGACGAGCGCCACGGCATATGGCACAGCCAGAACCAGATAGGACGGGAAGCCGAAGGTCTGCAGGCGGAGCGAGAAGGCATCGGCAAAGCCGAACAACAGGCAGCCGGCCAGCACCTTCAGCGGATCACCGCCCGAGAAGATCAGGATTGCGACCGCCATGAAGCCGCGCCCGGAGGACATGTTCTCGGTGAACATCGTGATGTAGCCGAGCGACATATGGGCGCCGGCAAGACCGGCGAACAGGCCGCACAGCAGCGAAGCGGCATAGCGAATCCGCACGATCGAGATGCCGAGCGCCTCGGCTGCCTCCGGCTTCTCACCGACCACGCGGATATAAAGGCCGAGCCGGGTGCGGTTGTAGAAGAGAATGAGGAGCGGCACGGCAAAGAAGGCAACGTAGACGAGTGGTGTATAGCCGGAGATCAACTGCGCGGTCGAGGGGCCGAGCAAATCGCGCGCACCGGGGATCTGCACCTTGGGCAGGCCAACGATGCCTCGCCCGACGACAGAGCCGCGTGTCCCGAAGATCGCCTTGAGGAGAGACACGGTCATGCCGCCGGCAAGGATGTTGAGCGCCAACCCCACAACAACCTCGTTTGCCCGGAAGCTGACGACGAGAACGGCATAGATGAGGGCGAAGACGAGCGCGGCGGCGACGCCGATAACCATGCCGCCCACCGACGAGCCTGTCCAGATCGAGCCGACGACGGCGAAGAAGGCGGCGATCAGCATCTGGCCCTCCAGCCCGATGTTGAAGATCCCCGCCTTGGTGGTGAACGAGCCGCCCAGCGCCACCAGCAGGATCGGCGTCGTGGTGCGGATCATCGCGACCAGCAAAGCGACGTTGAACAGATTGGTCAGAATTTCCATCGGCGCTCTCCCGTGCGGTCGCCGCGGCGGCGCATCATGAGATCGGCGGAAACCGCCAGGATGATCAGCGCCTGGATGACCGTGATGATTTCGCGCGAGGCTGTCGTATCGACCTCGAGCAGTAGGGAACCAGCGCGCAAAGCTCCGAAGAAGAGTGCTGTAAAGATGGTGCCGATGGGCGAGCCGTTGGCGAGCAGGGCCGCGATGAGCCCGTCGAAGCCGAAGCCCGGCGCAAAGCCTTCCATGAACCGGTGATGCACGCCGAGCGTCTCGACGCCGCCCGCAAGGCCGCCCACGGCCCCGGAGACGAGCAAGACGCCGAAGCCGACGCGGCGCACGCCGACGCCGCCATATTCGGCGAACTTCGGCGCGGAGCCGACCATGGTCACGGCATAGCCGGCAGAGGTCCAGCGGAAGAAGGCGGCAACGCCCAAGGCTAGCGCCAGACCGATGAGAAGGCCGATGTTGAGCCGCGAGAAGGAGAAGAGTTCCGGCAGGTAGGCGCTGGTCAGGATCGGCGGCGTTTCCGACCAACCGCCCGGGCGCTTGAACAGGAAGATGGTAAGATAGGAGGTCAGCAGCGTCGCAATGTAATTGGCCAAAATCGTGGACACCACCTCGTTGGTGCCGAAGCGAACGCGGAAGAACGCGGGAATTGCCACCCAGAGCGCACCGGCGACCACCGCCAAAGTCACGGCGGCAAGCACGTGCAGCACCGGCGGCAATGCAAAGGCGAACCCCACCCAGGCGGCGGCGAACCCGCCGAGAAAGAGCTGTCCCTCAATGCCGACATTGAACATGCCGCCGCGAAGCGCGATGCAGGCCGCGATGCCGCAGATGAGGATCGGCGTCGTCTGCAAGAGCGTGCCGGCGATCTTCTCCGCATCGCCGAAGGCGCCGCGCATCAGCGTCATGAAGACGGCAACCGGGCTTTCGTCGATCAAAACAATGATGATGGCGCCCAGCGCCAGGGCTATGGCGAAGGCTAGCGCCTGCCCCGCCAGCGTTCGCCCCAGACCTTTCGAGAAGAGCCCCCGGAAGGGCATTCGGTTCGTCATGAGGCCTCCGTCATGTCTGCCGGATCGACCCCGGCCATCATTAACCCGATTGCATCTTCGTCCATCTCCGACCCATCGACCGCGCCCATGATGCGGCCGTCGAACATGACGAGGATCCGGTCGGCCAGAGCCTTCAACTCGTCAAGCTGGGTGGAGATCAGGAGGATCGCACGACCGTCGGCGCGCTGGCGCATGATCTCATCGTGGATCGCCTCCTGAGCGCCGATATCGACGCCACGGGTCGGCTGGTCGATGAGCAGCACGTCCCCGCCGGCCGTGAACTCACGCGCCAGCACGACCTTCTGGATATTGCCGCCGGACAGGCTGCGCGCCGGATCCTTCGGGCCACGGGCGCGGATATCGAACCGCTGGATCAGAGTGCGCATCGCTCCATGCACGGCCGCCCAATCGATCACGCCAAGGCGGGCGAAGGGTCTCTTGTTCTGGCGCCCCATCAGCATATTGGCCGACAGCGAGGCGTTGCGATCGACGCCGCGCACCATGCGGTCGCCCGGGACATGGGCAAGCCCACGGTTGCGGATTTCGGCCGGCGTCCGGTCGAGGATGTCGTGTCCGTGGAGCTGCACGGTGCCGTGGCTTGCAGGCCTGAGACCGGAGAGAACCTCCGCAAGTTCCGTCTGTCCGTTGCCGGCGACCCCGGCAACGCCGACGATCTCCCCGGCGCGAACGGTGAGATCCACCGATTTCAATGCCGTTAGCTGCCGGTCGTCCCGCGCCCAGAGGTCGATGACTTCAAGCGCCACAGCGCCTTCGTTCCGGGTCCGGGTACGCCGGTCGAAGCTGACGTCGCGGCCGACCATAAGACGGACAAGCTCCCGCTTGGTCAGTGCGCTCTTCGGCTTCGTGGCGACGACGCGGCCATCGCGCAGCACCGTAACCGTATCCGACACCGCCATCACCTCTTCGAGATGGTGCGAGATGAAGATCACGGTCATGCCGTCATTAACGAAGCTGCGCAGCGTCTGGAACAGGTCGCGGCTTTCCTGGGGTGTGAGGACGGCCGTGGGTTCGTCGAGAATGACGGTACGGGCGTTGCGCGCCAGCACCTTCAGGGTTTCGATGCGCTGCTCGATGCCGACCGAAAGTCCCGCCACCCGCTCCTGCGGATCGACCCGCAGGCCGAATTTCTCCGAGAGAACGCGGGTGCGCTCCACCTGCGCTGCGCGATCGATGAGCCCGTTCCGGCGGATTTCCATGCCGAGAAAGATGTTGTCGGCCACGGTCAGCGACGGCACCAGCTTGAAGTGCTGGTGCACCATGCCGAGCCCCTCGTTGATCGCCACCGCCGGACTGTCGACCAGCATGGTCTTGCCGCCGATCGAGATGGTGCCGGCATCCGGCTGCAGCAGGCCGAACAGGATGTTCATCAGCGTCGTCTTGCCAGCGCCGTTCTCGCCGATGATCGCGTGGATTTCGCCGCGACGGACGGCGAGATCGATGCCGTCATTGGCGGTGAAGGCGCCGAAGCGCTTGGTGATACCGGAAAGATCGACGGCAAGGTCCATGAGGCATACCGAGGCAGGAGAAGAAGATACGAGGATTCATCGAAGGAAGACAGCCGGACGGCCGGCGTTGACAGCCGTCAACACGCCTCCGCCGAGCAGACGACGCGAGATTGCGTCGCTCTTACCGTCATGAACGGCAGCGTGGACGGCGGAGTTCGTCCGCGCCCACGCCGGACCGGCTTACTTCGCACGGGCGATCTGGATCTTGCCGGCGATGACATCCGTGCGGATGGTCTCCAGCTTGTCCTTGATTGCGGCCGGAAGCTTCGCCGCGATATCGTCGCAGACCTTCACCTCGACACCGCCTGAGGCGAGATCGAAGGTGCGCGTTCCCGGCGTGACCTTGCGGCCTTCGATCTCGTCCTTGATGATCGCATAGACGGCGACGTCCCCGCGCTTCAGCATGCTGGCCAGCACGTTGCCGGGTGCACTGGAGCACATATCGATATCAACGCCGAGCGAATATTTGTCGGCGGCGGCACTGGCCTGCATCACGCCTTCCCCGGTCGGGCCTGCAACGTTGTAGACGATGTCGGCACCCTGCCCGTAGAGTGCCATGGCCAGTTCGCTACCCTTTGCCGGGTCATCGAACGTACCGGCAAAGACCGAATTCACCTTCACGTCGGGCGCTGCATATTTCGCGCCCTGCTCGTAACCGCCCAGGAAGTTGCGGATGACGGGAATGTCGCGGCCGCCGACGAAGCCGATCGCCTTGCCGTCGCCGATCTTGTCGAACTCTGGCCCCATGTCCTCGACCAGACCTGCGAGCGCACCGGCGATGAACGAGCCCTGCTCTTCGGCAAAATTCGCGTAGACCATCGTCTTCGCATCGAGCACGCCGTCGATGAAGACGAAGCGCTGGTTGGGATACTGCGCGCCGACCTTCTGCAGCGCATCCACCAGTTCCCAGCCCATGACGAAGATCAGGTCGTACTGGCCGCTCTTTGCAAGATTGGCGAACTGTTCCTCATAATCGAGCGCCCGGTTGCCCGTGTCGACAAGCTTGAGGTCGATGCCGAAATCGTCCTTGGCCTTGTTCAGGCCGTTGACGATGGAAATGCCGAACCCTTGTGCGAAATAGCCGGAAATCGCGGCGACATGCACCTTCTCGGCAGCGACGGACGGAAGGGCGGATGCAGCCAGCACGACGCCAGCCGCTAAGAAGCGGGCAAAAATCTTCATTGTGGTTCTTTCCCTCTGGTAGCCTTCTCGGCAGATCCATCGCCCGGTCTTGATGCCGCATTAGTTGATGGTCATACGAATACTGTGTCGACTTCCAGATCTTGTCAATCGCTTTCTGACGCTTTTTTCATCTTGCTGCATTGCACGCCAGAATCGCTCAATTCCGTCGCTCGACAACATGGCCAGGGTCAGGCGACCGGGTTTCTCCGGGGCCTCCCTTGACAAGGAGCGAGCGTGATGGATTGTTACCACTCTAACAAATATGGAGAGGTGCATGGCAGACGTGGCCGTACGTAAATTCGTCGTTTCCGTGGATGAGATCTTCCATGAGGGAGGCCCGGTCGCCGGCACGCCGCTGCGGCGCGCCTGCGTTCTCGCGGTCATCGAGAACCCGTTTGCCGGCAGCTATGTCGAGGACATCGCCTTTTTCATGGACGACCTGAAACCGCTCGGCCTGGAGATGGCGCGCCGCCTCATCAATGCGCTCGGCGGCGACCCCGCTGTCGTCGAAGGTTACGGCAAAGGCGCGATCGTCGGATCGGCGGGAGAGCTCGAACATGCAGCCCTCTGGCATAATCCCGGCGGCTATTCCATGCGCGAACTGCTGGGCGATGCGCGCGCCATCGTTCCCTCGACCAAGAAGGTCGGCGGGCCGGGCACGCGTCTCGATGTTCCGATCACCCATATCAACGCATCCTATGTCCGCAGCCATTTCGACGCGGTCGAGGTCGGCATCGGCGACGCACCGCGCGCAAACGAGATGGTGCTGGCCCTCGCGATGACCACGGGTCCGCGCGTCCATGCGCGCGTGGGCGGCCTGAAGGCGAGCGAAATCAAGGGCGAGGATGGCCTGCGATGAGCGAGAACGACACCATCGGCCCAAACGACACCATCGGACTGCGCCGCATCATAACCGTGGTTGAAGAAACGCTGGTCGAAGGCGGGCGAAAGCTTGAAAAGCCGACCCGACGCGCGGCCTCCGTCGCCGTCGTCCGCAATCCCTTCGCCGGTCGCTATGTGGAGGATCTCTCAGCCCTCGAAGCCGTCGGCCGGGTGCTCGGACGGATTTTGCCGGAACGGGCTGTATTAGCTCTGGGAATCGAAGGATCGCGGATCGAAAGCTTCGGCAAGGCCGTGCTCGTTGGGGAGGATGGCGAACTGGAACATGCCGCAGCCTTGATTCATCCGGAGCTTGGCGCACCGTTCCGCGCGGTGCTGGGCGGCGGCGCTGCCCTCATTCCATCCTCCAAGAAACGCGGCGCCCCAGGTGCCACCTTCGACATCCCGCTCGGCCACAAGGACGCGGCACGGGTGCGCAGCCACTTCGATGGCATGGAGGTTCGCGTGCCGGATGCGCCCCGCGCCGATGAGATCGCGGTAGCGATCGCCGTCACCGACAGCGGCCGTCCGCACCCGCGCGTCGGCGGCCTGACGGTCGACAGGATCATCGGCAAGGACGGCATAATCTGAGCTTTCGCTATGACCGACATGCAAAGGCCGCGCCCCGACAGGAGTGCGGCCTTTGCATGTCGCGATGCCTTCAGCCGGCCAGAAGCTCCGGCACGAGAATGGATGGCGGCGTGTTGCGGCTCCGGGCGATGCGGGGAACGCCGTCGACCAGGATCATGCCGATGCCCGGCATGTTGCCAAGCGTCATACTGTCAAGAACACCGTCACCCGCGCCACCCATGGCCTGGTCGATGAAGACGAGATCGGCTGCAAGGCCCACCGCGATCCGTCCGCGGTCCGTCAAGCCGCGCAGGCGCGCAACATTGCCCGTGGCGAGGCAAATCGCGACTTCCGGTGCGAGATTGCCAAGGGACGCCAGCATGGTCACAAGCCGCAGCATGCCGAGCGGCTGGACGCCGGAGCCCGCAGGACCGTCCGTGCCGAGCACCAAGCGGTCGAGCGCCCCGACATCCCGCACGGTATCGAGCACGAAAAGGCCCGCCCGCATATTCCCGTTGTGGACGATTTCAAGCCCGCGCTTGCTTTCCTCGCAGATGAGGCGAAGTTCCGCTTCCGGCAGGGATGTAGGCCCCCCGTTCAGATGCGCGGCGACATCGGCATCGACTTCCAGCACCGTCTCCGCCCCGATGCGTGAGGAGCCGGGAATGGAATGGCCTCCGACATGGGTCATGGAGGTCATGCCGTTCTGCCGCGCCCAACCGACCATCTGCCGGCCAGTGGCTCCATCCTTGACGGATCCGAGGCCGACCTCGCCGACCAACGTCACGCCGGCAGCCGCGAGTTCGACGAAATCCGCTTCGGTCAGCCCGTGCTCGAGAATCAGGGCGCCTGCAAGCACCTTCATTCCCGTTGGAGAAAACGCGCTAAAGGCGCGCTGGGCGGTAATGGCGAGTGCCTTGACGCCGATCACGTCCCTCGGACGGCCGGGCACATGCACCTCCCCGGCCGAGACCAGCGTCGTCACGCCGCCATGCAGGGTGGAATCGATCCAGCCAAGCTGGTTCTGCCGCGGTGTCCAGTCACCCATGACGGGATGCGAATGATTGTCGATCATGCCTGGCATGATGGCGGAACCCTTGGCATCGATCACCGTGGTGTCGTCCGGCAGTGCCATGGACGACGCGCGGCCGATCTGAGTGATCCGCCCGCCTTCGACGAGAATGGTGTCGGCATCTGCGATCGGCGCGGCAAGGTCGCCCGTGATCACCGGGCCAAGGTTCCGGATGAGAAGGCGGTCGAAAGATGGCTGCATCGTCGGATGTCCTTGGGGCTTGGCAATGGAATTTGGCAATACTGCGCACATCGGTCCCGGTCCCTTGAGACCTGGCCCTCCAGATCGGCTGTCGTCAGTCCGCTTCCGGCTCGCCAACCCGGTTCAGGAGGTCGAGCAGCGTTGCCTGCTCGCCGGGCGAGAGCGGTGACAACAGCCGGCGCGCCACCTGCATGGAGCGGTCGAGCAGGGGCAAGGTGTAGTGCACGCCGGCATTGGTCAGCGTGATCATCGTCATGCGCTGGTCCGTATCCGAGCGCTTGCGTGCGATCAGTCCGCGCTTCATCAGCGCCTTGACGACGAGGCTGATCGTGGACGGGTCCATCTGCGTCATGCGGCCGAGATGGTTCTGGGAAAGCTCGCCGTGTTTCAGAAGCGTTGCCAGCGCGGCAAGCTGCGTCGGCGTCAGGTCGTCTCCGGGCATGACCGCCTGAAAGCAGGCCGTCGCCCGCTGGTGCGCGCGCCGCAGCAGGTGTGCCGCGTGATGCTCCAGCGAATATCCCGTACGGGCGTAATAGGCCTGGATTTCATCGTGGCCGAGTTCGGGAAGCGCGATGGCGGCGGGCTGGTCGCTCTGGTCCGGCAATGAAGGATCAGGGGAGATGGAATCGATCGTCTTCAAAAGGTCTTCCATTCGATAGGCAGGTCTTGGGCGCAATCGCGCCATCGCCTCCTGCGTGGTCAAGCCGCAATCATGTTGGTGAGCGTGGCGCCCTTGCTGAAGGCGGCAACGACGGACTGCGTATCCGAAACGATGCCGAAATGCGTGGCGATGTCGTACAGCGAGCTTTCCTGTTCGCGCGGGCCGGTCGCAGCGCAGGCATCGGCCGGCACGACCACCTCGTATCCGTTGAAAAAAGCGTCATGCACGGTCGAGCGGACGCAGATATTGGTGACGACCCCGCAGATGACGAGCTGGTCGATCTGCATATCCTTCAGCGTCAGGTCGAGATCCGTCTGGAAAAAGGCTGAATATCGACGCTTGGTGACGTGGATGTCATCAGGTCTGGCCCCCAGATCCGCGATAATCTCTGTCGCCCAGGTGTTTTCAAGCCCATGCGGCGTGCGCTTTGCCCATTCGTGCTCATGCCGCATTCCAGGCCGGTGCGCATCGTGAACCCAGATGACCGGCGCTCCGGCCGCGCGCGCCGCCTCTACCAGCGCCAGTTGCGGCCCGACCAGAGCCTCGTAACCGGGCAGCACCATCCTGCCGCCCGGTTTGCAGAACTCGTTGATCATGTCGATGACGATCAGCGCGCTACGCTTGCCATCCAGGCGGATATCCTGCTGTTCGAGATGGGCAGAAAAGACGTCGAGCGACATGGGCGTCTCCAGGTTGCGAGGGGAGCGGCAATGGTAAAACTCATTGATGATCAAACAAGCAATCGAAGGCTGATGAAGTCAAGCGGTTTATCTGAGCCAGCTTTGGAATTTCGGTGGGCGGCTGGCAAACCAAAGTTACACTGCCCTCACGTTTTGACCGGAAGCGATGTCGCAAACCTGCCTTGACATCATCAGCATGTTGCGACCTAATCGTTTGACCATCAACGATACCGGTCGTGGCCTTTATCTTTTTGGGGTATCGATGTCTGACGTCAGGAGCCGGCGTTTCCATGAAATCCTGTTCGCACCCGCATAAGTTTGGACCTGCCTCCGGTTTCGATAAGTAAAGGATTGCCCGATGAGCCGCATTCTGGTGACCGGTTCGAGCGGCTTGCTCGGTCGTCATGTCGCTGCGAGCCTTGTGGAAGCCGGCCATGCCGTCACCGGCCTCGACGTCAGCGCGCCACCGGAAGGTGCATGCTGGTCTCATATCACCGGCGAGGCTGACGACCTTGCGGTGATGGCGCAACTGGCCAAGAGCGTGGATACGCTCGTCCATATTGCCGCCATTCCCCGCCCGACAGGCCGGGCGGCGGCCGACGTGTTCCGCATCAACATGGCGGCGATGTATGCCGCCGTCGAGGCGGCGCACCTTTGTGACGTTCAGCGGTTCGTCTATGCCTCGTCCTTCAGCGTGCTGGGATTTCCCTTTTTCGAGACGCCGGTCGTGCCGGTCTACTTGCCGATCGACGAAGGGCATCCGATCGGCGCGCAGGACGTCTATGCGACAACGAAATGGCTCGGCGAGGAGCTTATCGAGGCAATGGTTCGACGCGGCGCCTTCTCGGCCGTCAGCCTGCGGATGCCGTGGATCCAGACGCCGGAGACGTTCCACGCGGCCATCGGTCCGCGCCGTTTACACGCCGATGCCGCCCGCGATCTCTGGGCCTATCTCGATGCACGGGACGCCGCCGCGGCCTTCGTTGCGGCCGTGGAGCGGCCGGTGACCGGGCACGCGCGTTTGTTCATCAGCGCCGCCGACAGCTATATGGATTGCCCCAGTGCGGATCTCATCGAAAGAGCCTATCCGGGAACGCCGATCCGCAAGCCGATCGATGGCTTTGCCGCGCTGATCGACACATCCGCCGCGCAGTTGCAGCTTGGTTTTGCGCCGCGCCATTCGTGGCGGGATTATCCGGTATTCGAGAACTGAACGCGCAAGAGGAGTGGCAATGATGCGGTTTGCAGACAAGGTCGTGCTGGTCACCGGTGCTGCCGGCGCCATCGGGAGTGCCGCCGTGCGCCGTTTCATGGCCGAGGGCGCACGCGTTGCCGTTGCCGACATCGACCTCGACAAGGCCCAGGCGCTGGCCGCAGCATTCGGTGAGAGAGCGAAGGCATTTGCCGTCGATGTGGGCGACCCTGCATCGGCAGCGGCGATGGTGGGCGATGTAGCCGCACATTTCGGCCGTATCGACGTGCTGTTCAACAATGCGGGCATCTCGGGCACGGTCGCGCCTATCCACGAGCTTGCGATCGAGGACTGGCACCGCATCGTCGGCATCAATCTCAACGGCATTTTCTACGTGCTGCGTGCAACGCTCGCCGTCATGATCGAGGCCAAGACCCAGGGCGCGGTGGTGAACATGGGCTCATCCATGGCCGGCTGGGACGTGCTGGCCGGAGGCGCCGGCTATGCGTCGACCAAGCATGCCATCGTCGGCCTCACCCGCGTCGCCGCGCTGGATGCTGCACCCTATGGCATCCGCGTCAACGCGATTTGCCCCGGCGTGATCGAAACGCGGCTCGGCGTCCCCGCCGGCGACGATGCCGCCTATGAGGCCGGCATCCGTCGGTTTTCCGATCGCATTCCCTTGCGTCGTATCGGCCAGCCGGAAGACGTGGCTGCCACGGTTGCCTTCCTCGCCTCCGACGATGCGCGGCACGTCACCGGGGTCGACTGGCTGATCGACGGAGGGCAAACCCTGCAGAGCTGGGCCAACGCCCCGGATGCCGAGGCCTTCCCCCGTCGGGTGTGAGCCGACGCGTAACGGCACCAAGCATATCGGCAGGCTGGCGCTACCGGCAACGGGGCGTGCGGTGCAATTTCTGTCAGCGTCATCATCCAAAAAGCCTGGTAAGCTGACTTTTGTGGCCTGCGACGAGCCCCAGCTGTCAAAGCGAACGTGCAAAGAGCATAGGTTTGCGCGATTGCGATATTGACAAGGATATCGGCGGCGAGGATCGATAGGGTCGCGTTCACTCGGCCCCGAAATCCCGGCTGGTCGGGTAGCGCGCCATCCTGAAGCGAGATCTGGGCTTCCATGCAGCATTTCGATACAGATGCGCTCGCGACCTTCGTGGCCGTCGCCGACGCCGGGGGCTTTACCGCGGCGGGCTTGCGGATCGGCAAATCCCAGGCTGCGGTGAGCCTGCTGATCGCCCGCTTTGAAAGTCAGATCGGCAGGAAGCTGTTCGACCGGACCAGACGCGGCGTACACCTGACCGAAACCGGGGAGATCCTGATTGGCTATGCCCGCCGCATCATCGCCATCGAGGACGAGGCTTTAGCGGCGCTCGATCCCGGTTCGATGCGCGGATATGTGCGGCTCGGTATGCCGGACGATTATATCGAGCTGTTCGGGAAGCCCTTGATCGAGGAGTTTTCTCGCGCCAACCCGCGCATCCAGGTCGAGATCCAGTGTGATTTTTCTCGCTCGCTGGAATCGATGGTCGAGCATGGCACGATCAACCTCGCAATCATCACGCGCGCGCCGGATTCCGTGGTCGGCGAATTGCTGCGCCGGGAACAACTCATTTGGTGCGGGCCTGCGGAGGGAGAAACGCAACGCCAGCGCCCGTTACCCCTCGCTCTGTTTCCCGAGAAGGATTGTCGTGCACGACCGCATATCGTGCACGCGCTCACGGAAGCCGGCATCCCGTGGCGTGCGGCATGGACGTCGTCGCATCTGCCGTCGATACAGGCCGCGCTCGATGCGGGCGCAGCCGTGACCGCCCTGCCGGCCTCCGTGGTCGCATCGAGACATCGCCGTCTGAATGCGCAGGATGATGAGCTGCCGTTACTGAAACCGCTGGAGATCGCGCTGCTCGTTCCCCACGGCGCCCGCGCTGCGGTGCGCACGGTCGCAAGTTTCGTTCGCTCGCGCTTCCAGCAGCTTTGACCGGGTCGTTCGAACGCGGCCACAGCCATGGTCGGCGCGTGGATAGAGACTCATGCGACCGGTCTCAGGCAGCCATGTCACGCGCCGCATCCCTGAAGATGCCGACCATATCCCCGATGACGGCATCGGAATGGGCATCGGACAGGTAGAGCCGGCCGAAAGCAAACGGCATGATCAACAGTCCGCGACGGCGTAAAGTCTCGTGGAGCCGGAGTGTCAGGGCAGCGCTTGCCTTGGCCTTGGCCTCGGCATAGGTCGAGGGTGCGCTATCGGAAAACCAGATCGTGAAGACGGAGCCTTCCCCGGATGTCGCCACCGGCAGGCCCTGATCGGAAAACGCAGCGCCGATCTCCTGCCGCAACCGACGGCCTCGCGCCTGTAGCACGGCGTAGTCGAGATCCTTGAGAAGCTGGAACGTGGCCGTCACGGCTGCCGTGGCAACGGGATTGCCGCTATAGGTGCCTGCACGAACAACCGCTCCCGCTTCGGCCAGCGCCATCAGCTCGGGGCGTCCGACGACGGCGGCAACGGCAATGCCGCTGCCGATGGCCTTGCCGACAGTGGCAATGTCGCCTTCAATGCCCAGGCCATGCCCTGCAAGGCCGAAGCCCGTGCGGAAGCCCATTAGCACTTCATCGAGGATGACCAGCGCCCCGTGGCGTCGCGCCGTCGCTTCCAGGTAAGCGAGATAGCCGGGCGCTGCCGGTATGCACCCTGAATTGGCCAGCATGGGCTCCACGATGACGGCGGCAATGTCGGCATTTTCCGCAAACAGGCGCTCGACGTCGTCGAAATCGTTGAAGCGCAGCAGGGTGGTGCGCTCGCGCGTCGGTCTGGCGTTTGCAACCATGTCGGCATCGAGGGAGCCTGCCTGTCCCAGCGTAACATCGTCATACCACCCGTCATAGCCGGCCGCCATCTTGGCAATCTGGGTACGCCCCGTGGCTGCACGCGCGAGCCGGCAGGCGAGATGCACCGCCTCGCTGCCGGTGTTCGTGAAGATGACGCTTGAGAGATGTCGGGTGGCCGAGGTCAACAAGGCGGCCGCTTGCTCTTCTCCGTCATGGGCGAAAGCCGGCATCGGTCCATTGCGCACGGCGGCCGTTACCGCCTCGACGACAGCCGGGTGGGCATGGCCGATCACGGTGGCGCCGAAACCGAGCGCCGTATCGATGTAACGGCGCTGCGCACCGTCCCAGACATAGGCGCCCTCAGAGCGGGATGCGAGAAAGCGTTCGCCGTCGAGACAAGGCAAGGCGCGGCCTGCGCTGGAGATGCCTCCAACCAGATGATTGGTCATTGTAGGGTGTCCATGTGTTGTGCCGCTGCGGGCTCTAGAATCCGAAGTAGCGCGGCAGCCATTCCGTCGTCTCGGGAATGAAGGCGACGAGCAGAAGGCAGATATTGCTGGTGATGAAGAACGGGATGAGCCTGCGCGTGACCGCGCTTACCCCCACCTTTGCGACATTGCAGACGACGAAGATGTTGGTGCCCACCGGCGGCGTGAACAGGCCGATGCCGAGCGCCATCGTGAAGATCAGCCCGAGCTGATACGGCTGCAGCCCGGCTTCGACGCCGATCGGATGAACGATTGGTGCCAGGATGATCAGCGACGGCCCGAGATCCGCCCAAGTGCCGACGAAGGTCAGAAGCGCCAGGATCAGAAGAATTGTGATGGTTGGACCGGCACCCCAGGTATGCAGCAGTCCTGCCGTCCATTGCGGGATCTGCTCGACGGTGAGGATCCAGGAAAACGGCACGGAGACGGCCATGATGATCATGATCGCACCGGTCATACGCACCGTCTCGACCCCGATCTTCCAGAGACCCGCCCAGGTGATCTCCCGGTAGAGCAGGCCCCCCACCAGCAGCGCCCAGACGACGGCAACGAAAGCGGCCTCCGTCGTCGTTGCCAGTCCACTCAGCATGGAGCTGAGCACCGCGATCGGCATCATCAATGCCGGAAGGGCGCGAACAAGATGCCGGCTGAAGCTCGAGAACGTCGGGCGGGTGTCCGACTTTGGGAAGTTCTCCCGGACGCCGATCCACCAGGCCGTGAGCCCGAACGTGATTGCCAGCATCAAGCCGGGAATGATGCCGGCGGCAAAGAGGCCGCCGATCGAGGTATCGGTGATGACGCCGTACATGATCATCACCACGCTGGGCGGCAGAATGATGCCGAGCGTGCCGGCCGCAGCGGTGACGGCTGCCGAGAAGTCGCGGGGATAGCCACGTTCGGCCATGGCCGGGATCATGATGGCACCCACGGCACCGGTATCGGCCGTCGCGGATCCCGTGATGCCACCATAGATCATGCAGGTCGCGACGTTGACGACGCCGAGCCCTCCCCTGACCCAGCCGAACATATCACTGGCAAGATCGATGATCCGGCGTGTCAGACCGCCCTCGTTCATGATGCCGCCGGCGACGAGGAACAGGGGAATGGATGCGAGGGATGTGGAATCGGCGCCCATATAGACCTGCTGGGCGAACCAGGACGGCGGCAACGGAACCAGACCGCAGAAGATGACGACGAGCGTGGAGAACGCGATCGACCATGCCACCGGCACGCCGGTGTAGAGCGTTACGGCGAAGACACCGAAAAGAACGAGAAGGGTCATCGCGCGCGCTCCCGGAAGGCTGAAACGATCCGTGCCAAGGCGATGACGGCCAGCGTCGCTCCCATGAAGACGATGATGCTCTGAACGGTCCAGCTGGGCGCACGCATCACCGGCGTGGGCACGAAACCCGTACGGGCCAGCATCGCCCGGCCGCTCCAGAGAAAGGCGGCGGCCACACTCAGCAGAACGAGATTGTGATAGATGCGGAACCAGCGATTGCGGCCGCTCGTCGAGGTGTTGCCGTCGATGGAGACGTTCTCTCCGGCGATCTCCGAGAGAACGGCACCGATGGCCGTGGTCCACAGGAACAGGATGCCGACCATTTCGAACGACCATGTAATGCCGGACAGACCGAGATACCGGCCAACGGCGCCAAGACCGGTGGACAGGATCAGACCGACGACGACCAGGACGCCAATGACCGTCATCACCAGAACCGCTGAAGAGGCGAGGTGTTTCATGGAGTTTCCAGAACAGGAGGGAGGAGAGTGACGATCAGGCGACACAGACCCCCGAATGATCGTTCGGGGGTCTGCAGGCTTTGATTATTGGCCGGCGGCCGCCGTGCGAACGGACGACACGAAGTCCGCACCCCATTCCGCTCCGAATTTCGCATAAACGGGATCGACCATGGCCCGGAACGGTCCCGCATCCACCGTCGTCACCGTCACGCCCTTGGACTTGAGATCCTCGATGACCTTGGCGTAGACGTCGTCGAGCCTGCCCCGATACCAGCTCGTCGTTACGTCGACGGCCTTGAGGACGGCTGCCTGGTTCTCCGGGCTCAGGCCGTCGAAACGCTCCTTGTTCATGAACCAGTAGTTCGGCGTCCAGATGTAGTTCGAGACGGACAGGAACTTCGCGCTTTCATACCATTTCTGGTCCGCGAAATCGCGGATTTCCGGCTCGACGCCATCAACGACATGCGACTGCAGCGATGTGTAGACTTCGCCGAAAGGCAGCGACTGCGGCAAGGCACCCAACTGTTCGATGGTCGAGAGAATGACCGGGTTCGGCGGCGTGCGCAGCTTCAGACCCTTCATGTCCGCGGGCGTGGCGATGGAGGTGCTGACGGTCGCGAACTGGCGGAAGCCGGAGTCGAGCGCGCCGAGCATCTTGAAGCCGTTGTCGGCGCCGGTATCGAAAACCTTATTGCCTACCGGCCCGTCGAGAAAGGCATGTGCCGCCTTGGCATCCGAGAACAGGAACGGCAAGGTGACGACGTTCAGTTTGGGATCGATCGCATCAGCAACGCCGCCGAGGCCGATGTCGATCGAACCGGAGCCGACGCCATCCGCAATCGGCCCTTCGTCGCCCAACTGACCGTCAGGGAAAATCTGCACCGTCAGCCCGTCCCTCGTTTCCTTGGCCAGCGTGTCGGCAAACATGACGACAGCTTCCTGGATCAGGCTCTTCGAGCTCGATGCGTGGGCGAGCCGAAGCGTTTCGGCGCTGGCCGAGCCCACGCAGAGGACGAGGAGCCCGGCCATGGCCGACGTGGAGAGGTGATAGGCGTGCGCCAGAATGATGTTAGATTTAAACATGTTACCCTCTTTGTCATTGTTATGACGCAGAGTATGTGTGGCCTTCGCCGAGGGTTCAATCGCGAAAGCACATCTTCTTATTATCATACGTTATGTCAGTATATCAAAACGCTATGCTGGACCGCTTGCTGCGTTGGACCAGAGATTTTCGGCGGTCAGCGACGGGATGGCGGAGGTGGGGGCGGTGATGCGCCGCACGGCGCGTTCACCATCTACAGCACCAGCGGCACCGGCAGCGAAATCGGTAGCCTTGGCACATGTAGAGATCAGAAGCTGTTCACGCGCTCGGTCACGCGATGACCCGGTTCCGGCCAAGGGCCTTCGCCTGAAAGAGGTTTTTGTCTGCAGCCTTCAGGCAGCCTGCTGGATCAAAACCCGGCTTGCAAAGACACGCGCCTATGCTCGCGGATATCCGCACGTCGGAACCCGAGGGTAAAAGCAAGACAACACGGGTGATCTCCTCCCGGATTTCCTCGCTTCGATCAAGCATTTCATCGAACGTCATATCGCTTTGAAAAATCCCGAATTCTTCTCCGCCGAGACGTCCCGCAAAATCGGATTGTGACTGATAGCGGGTCAGGATCCTGCCAGTACATCGGAGGGCTTCATCACCGGTTGCATGACCATGCCGATCATTGATCGACTTAAAATAATCCAGTTCCAGAAACAGCAACGCACCGGCTACGCCCCGTTGACGGGCTGCCTCTAGGTCTTCCAGGAATGCGGTCCGGTTGAGAACGCCTGTAAGGCCATCTCTGCGAGATTGGAACTGAAGGGCGTCATAGGCATCCGCGAGCTTTTGCAGAGCTTCCGTCGCCGCGGCTTCGGCCCGTCGAATTTTTTCCGACTGGCTAAAATGGAATGCCGAGGCTGGGATCGATATCGCCAGGGGGCAGAATATCGTCATGAACAGACCTGCGCCAGCCACCTGCCCTCTGGCCTGCTGCCGGTTTCATGGACATCGAGGTAAGGTGTTCCTCCTGAAACTGGAAAGCATGAATGCAAAGACGAATGTTCAGTCGCGAATATAAGCTAGAAGCGGTGAAACTGGTCAGGGAACGTGGGGTCACTGTTGCCCAGGCGGCCCGTGACCTTGATGTCCACGAGAATGTGTTGCGCAAATGGGTTCGGGAATACGGCGACGATCCCAGCCAGTCTTTCCCTGGAAAACGCCAGATGAAGCCGGAGCAGCTTGAGATCGATCGGCTCCGTCGTGAAGTCGCCAAGCTGAAGGCGGAGCGCGATATCCTAAAAAAGGCCGCAGCCTACTTTGCCAGGGACGCAATATGAAGTTCGCGTTCATTGCAAAGCACCGTTCGATCTGGCCCCTCTCGTCGTTGCTTTGCAACGACTGCCGGGCAGAGGGTGGCATGGCTCTGCGAAGCGCTGGGGGTTTCTCGTTCAGGTTTCCATGCCTGGCTCAATCGTTCTCCGAGCGAACACGCCCGCTATGATGAGGTTCTGCTGGACAAGATCACGCAGAGCTTCAAATCGAGCGACCGCACTTATGGTGCTCGCCGCGTATGGCACGACGTGCTGGAAGAAGGGTTATCCTGTGGTCTCCATCGTATTGAGCGGCTGATGCGCTTGAATGCGCTCAGGGCCAGGCCAAGACGGCGTGGGTTGCCGAAGGATGTCGGTGACCGTGCCGTCATCATGCCGAACGTGCTGGACTGTCAGTTCATGGCAGAGCGGCCGAACCAGAAATGGGTGGCCGACTTCACCTATAGTGCGCCTCGCCCCAATCGGGGAGGCATATGACTGGAATGCAAAGAGAAAGGAGGATGTGAAGACTTGCCTGCTCCCTGCTGCGAGGGGGCATGAGCCCAAGCGGCGGTGACCTGCCGTCAACTGGCAGGGTGACGTAGCCCGCAGGTAAAGGGGATTGAGGCGAAGCCGTTACGCCAAGATGGTTCCCGAGGCTGAAGTATTGGAAGGTTGAGGAACACGAACCGGTTAACCCGCATCTGAGGGCTGAAAGGTCGCCTTCGCCTACACGGCTTAACAGGCGAAATGCTGATGAAGCTGCCGGACACGTAAGTCGGCGGCATCCGAATACGGTCGTAGATGTATGTCGCCCGTATGGGGTCATGGGGAGAATGCAGCCAGACCATGACATCGGCATCGACTTGCGGAACGCAAGGGAAAAGACTGCGACCGGCAACCTCACCAATACGCTGACGTCCATCATATGAACGAGGGAAGGCATGATGGAATGACAACGAAGTATTGCGTCGCAAGGGAGTTGACCCTGATGTCCATCATGTTGGCGGAGTTCCCGTAGTAGTCCGGGATGGGGAAAGCCCATCACATGGCGAAGGGGAACAGTTCAAACTGCTTGAAGTGCAAACTATCTGACCAAGCGAGGTGAAGACCTTTGATAATCAGCGAAATGCAGCACAAGCTCGCAACATGGGCCGAGAGCGAGCCAAACCGACGGTTTGATCGTCTTCTTCGGTTGATTGCCAATCGGGAATGGCTTGCCGAGGCCGCTCGGATGGTTCTGGCGTCAAGCGGCGCACGAACGCCGGGTATCGACGGAATGGACAAGCAAAAACTGCAGGTCAAACTGGATCAGCATCTGGACGACCTGCGGGCAAGCCTGCTGGAGGAGACTTATTGCCCCCAGCCGGTCAAGCGCATCTATATCCCGAAACCCAACGGCAAGCTAAGACCACTGGGTATTCCGACCCTGACGGATCGCATTGTCCAACGCGCCATGCTGATGGCCATGGAGCCAATCTGGGAGAGCGATTTCCATCGTTTATCCTATGGCTTCCGGCCGGAACGGAGCGTGCATCATGCCGTCCGCACCGTGAGGATACAGCTTCAGGATGGTGCCGACACGACGAGGGGCCGCTGGATCATCGAAGGTGATCTGGCCAGCTACTTCGACACGGTCCATCACCGGCTGCTTCTGAAATGCGTGCGGCGAAGGGTGCTGGACGGACGGTTCGTTGATCTTCTCTATCGGTTCCTAAAGGCAGGCCACATCGACCGTGGCCTGTTTACGGCCTCAAGCGAGGGTGTCCCGCAAGGCGGCGTTCTGTCACCGCTCCTGTCCAACATCATGCTCCACGAGTTTGATGCCTGGTTGGAGGCGAAATATTTGAGCGACAAGGCTCGCAAGGACCGATGGGCATGGAACTTCGGCATCAAGCAGGGCCGCCCCATCACGGTTCGCGAGAACCGGCAATGGAAACCGGCCGTTGCCTATTGCCGATACGCTGACGACTTCGTCGTGATCGTAAAAGGAACCAGGGCTCAGGCAGAGGAAATCCGCGAGGAATGCCGGGCGTTTCTGGAAGGTGAGTTGAAGTTGGCGCTGAACATGGAAAAGACCCATGTGACACACGTCAATGACGGCTTCGTCTTTCTGGGACACCGGATCATTCGCAAGCGAGGGGCACACGGACGGATGTCCGTCGTCACGACGATACCCAAGGAAAAGGCCAAGGGGTTTGTTCGCAGACTTACCGAAACCCTTTCCGGCAATCATAGTGTCAGCACGGTCGACATGATCTCCAGCCTGAACCGCCAATTGGTGGGATGGGCGGCGTTCTACAAGTTCACCGACTTCACGGCGTACGTCTTCCGGCGCATCGACCATGTTGTGTTCTGGAAAATGGCGCATTGGCTGGGACACAAGTACCGATCCCGCATCAAACCCTTGATGCGGAAATGGGTCAGGGTCCCGGAACCGGGCAAGGCGAAAACCTGGCTCATGTTTGGTCGAAATGAACGCGGTAAACCCGTCGGAAAAGCGCTACACCGGCTTATCTCAAGCCCCAAGGCGCAATATAGCGCGTCAATCAGGATGAGATGCTTGCGACAATCTGGATGAGATTCTTAGGTCGCGGTCGGGATGAAGTTATCATGCTGATTGCCGCTGGCAAGATCTTCGTCGTTTTCTGATTGCCGCTCCGCGACAGGCAAGGCTGAGGTCCTGATGGGCGCGAACGAGGCTGGTCGGCCGCGTTGCCGTTTCTCCTCAAGCGCCGCTCTGCGCCGGTAACTTTCGACATTCATCTCGAAGATCGTGGCGTGATGTACGAGCCGGTCGACCGCTGCGAGTGTCATCGCGGGATCGGGAAAGACCCGGTTCCATTCTCCAAAAGGTTGGTTTGCCGTGATCAGGATCGATCTATGCTCGTATCGTGCCGAGATCAGTTCGAAGAGCACGCTTGTTTCCGCCTGGTCCTTGGTGACGTAGGCGAGATCATCGAGGATGAGCAAGTCGTACTTGTTGAGTTTGTCGATGGCGGATTCGAGCTGCAGTTCCCGGCGGGCGACCTGGAGCTTCTGCACAAGATCGGTTGTCCGGGTGAACAGGACCCGCCATCCGTTCTCGATCAGCGCAAAGCCGATAGCGGCGGCGAGATGGCTTTTTCCTCCGCCGGGGGGACCGAACATGAGGATGTTAGCTCCTTTGGCGAGCCAACTGTCGCCGGCGGTCATTGCCATAACCTGCGCCTTCGAGATCATGGGTACAGCGTCAAAGGCGAAGCTGTCCAAGGTCTTTCCGGGCGGCAGGTGCGCTTCGGCGAGATGCCTTTCAATTCGGCGATTGGCACGCTCTGCCAGCTCGTGCTCGGCAATCGCCGACAGGAAACGAGCGGCTGGCCATCCCTCCCGGTCCGCCTGCTCGGCAAATTGCGGCCACAGGGTTTTGATGGTCGGTAGCCGAAGTTCGTTGAGCATGATGGCGAGCCGTGCTTCATCAATGACGTGGGCGTTCTTCATGCGGCTTCTCCCGTCCCGATCAGGGCCTCATAACCGTTGAGCGATGCGAGCTGCACATGAACGGTCGGTAGCTTCGCTGGGTCCGGACCAAAGAGTGTTCGCATGGCGACCAGATCCGGTAGGTCACCGGCGTCGAGTGTCCTGGCCAATTCTTCGGCAAGTTCGCGCTCGCAACCGCGGTCATGGGCCAGCGCCAGGAGTTCGACGGTGATCTTGCAAGCCTGCTTGTCGGGAAGATGCTCGATGAGGGCTTCGAAGGCCTTGCGATATTCCTGACGCGGGAAGAGCTTGTCGCGATAAACGAGGCCGCGGAGCGCCATCGGCTTCTTGCGCAGGGAATGGATGACGTGGTGGTAGTTGACGACCTGATCGTGTCGCCCGTCGGGGTGGCCGCGTCCTCGGCGCAATGTCATCAGATGCGTACCGCCGACAAAGACATCCAGCCGATCGTCGAACAGGCGAACTCGTAACCTGTGGCCGATCAGGCGGGATGGCACGGTGTAGAAGACCTTGCGCAAGGTGAAGCCGCCCGTCCGGGACACCGTGACGACAATCTCCTCGAAGTCGGTGGTCCGGCGCTCGGGCAGCGCCTGCAGATGGGATCGTTCTGCATCGATGCGCTTGCCATGGGCAGCATTGCGACGGCTGACGATCTCGTCGACAAAGGCGCGGTAAGAACTGAGATCGTCGAATTCCTTGGTCCCCCGCATCAGCAGGGCATCATGAACGGCGTTCTTGAGATGCCCGTGGGAGCTTTCAATCGAACCATTCTCATGCGCGACGCCCCTGTTATTGCGCGTCGGGGTCATACGATAATGGGAGCAAAGCTGGTCGTAACGGTGCGTGAGATCAACCTTGGCATCGGCGTCGAGGTTGCGGAAGGCCGCCGATAGGCTGTCGCTTCGATGATAGAGCGGCGTGCCACCCACGGACCACAGGGCATTTTGAAGTCCTTCGGCCAAAGCCACAAAGCTCTCCCCGCCGAGAATGACATGGGCATGTTCGAAGCCGGACCAGACAAGCCGGAAGTGATAGAAAAGGTGATCAAGCGGCTGGCCGGCGATCGTCACATCAAGGCCGCTGGCGTCGGTAAAATCCGACAGGCCCAGCCGGCCTGGCTCGTGCGTCTGGCGGAAGATGACCTCCTGCGCTTCGCCATGAACAGCACGCCACGACCGGATGCGTCGCTCAAGCGTGCGGCGGATACCTTCAGAAAGGTCTGGATGTCGGCGCAGCATCTCGTTGTAGACAGCGACGGCACGGATGCCGGGCGCGGCCTTCAGGAGTGGGACGACTTCTGCCTCGAATATCGGCTCCAAAGGATCAGGGCGCCGGCGTTTACGCGGCGCTTTGCCCTGAGATGGAAGTTGCGTCTCTTTGTCGAGGCGGTATGCCGTGGCCCGGCTGATCGACGCTTTTGACGCGGCGACCTCTACGGAATGCGTTTGTCGGTACTTCATGAAGAGTCTCATCTGATGATCGGTTACATGGCGACCCGGCACAAACTGGTTCTCCAATCGAGAAAACCGTAAATGTACCGGACCGACCGCGATCATGAGACGCCCAAAATTTACGCCACGCCGGGGTATGACTACGATCGGGCTACGCCCTCCCTCCGTCACACCCCGGCGCGAGTCTCATCCTGATTGACGCTGAATCTCACCTAGATTGTCGCTATGCAGCGCAATTCCGGTGGCGCAATCCGGAGGAAAACCCATACATCTTCCGGATCGAGAACCGCAGTACCGTCACGTCTCACTACCATGACGTTGCTATGGCCATGGGCCAAGCTTGAACGGAGAGCCGTATGCGCTGAAAGGTGCACGTACGGTTCGGGGAGGAGAAGCGCATCTGCGCTTCTTACTCCACTGCCGATGGCGCGGGGATTCGTCCATCTCTGCGCCGTCGTGGACTGGTTCAGCCGGAGGGTTCTGTCGTGGCGGCTGTCGATTACGATGGAGGCGGACTTCTGCATCGAAGCCGTTGAGGATGCGCTTGCCCGTTATGGCAAGCCCGACATATTCAACACCGATCAGGGTTCGCAGTTCACCTCCATCGACTTCACCGCCGTGCTAAAGAAGGCGGAGATTGCCATCTCGATGGACGGCAAGGGCGCATGGCGCGATAACGTCTTCGTCGAGCGGCTCTGGCGGTCGATCAAATACGAGGAGGTATATCTCCACGCCTACAAGACCGTGTCCGAGGCTCGCGCTGGCATCGGCCGCTATCTGACCTTCTACAACAGCCGACGCCCACATTCATCCCTTGACCGGCAGACGCCGGATCAGGCCTACTTCAACGCGCTGACACCAATGATGGTGGCGGCATAATCGAGGCGGAAATCCACTTAGCAAAACGCCCAAAACTGTTCAGACAAACCGAGCCACCTCTGCCTCCGCATTGGACCCCGTGGCGGCGCATCGGTGATTAGGATCGCAAAAAAGTCGATTATTGAATGCAATGACCCAGGAATGCATAACCGCATCCAGGCGATCATCAGGACTTATGGTGCATGATGAGAGGCTTCCGTGAGGCCTGCAGTGATTGTCGGCCTCACCTACCTATTTTCCGAAACTTCGGATATCTCTGGCAATAAGACTGTTTGCCATCTCAGACCAAACCGCTTATTTGCCCCGGCTCGCGGCTACAACAGCATGAGGCATCAGGAATGCGGCAATGTCCTTAATGACATCCCTCAATTCACCCGGATTTTGGGCAACGTCTTCAACAAACGCTCGCCATTGCCGTTGCTTTTGCTGATCCTCGGCAAATGCTGCTGTTAAAGCATCCGGTAGGGCCGTTGGGACCGGCGTCTCACGCCGTTCGAAAGTGGCGATAATTGCCCGCGCCAACCTGTCATTGCTGAAATCGAACGACCTGCTGAGAATCCAGATGTCGTAGAAATCTTTCATCCTCGTGTTGGCACGCCCCAGCGCCACCATCGCCTGAAACTTCTCGGCAATGACGGTTTCCCGCGCGTAGCCCCGTAGTCGGGGTATTGGGAAGTCGAGCATTGAAGGATAGTCCAGCTCTTCGGCACCAGGCTCCACTGCATCGCCAAAACCGATGTCGATCGTCAGACTGATCCGGGCGCCGCTGATCGAGGCCGTCGTCCTAAGCCTGAGCCCGCCATACTCCAGTTCCTCGCGAATGCGGTCTACGCGAAGTGCATCAGCGTCGAATTCCACACCGTCACCGGCGTCCTGCACCAGAATCTCACGAAACGTCGCCAGCATCGGCTCAGCGCTCGGATCGCCGAAACCCAGCAGATCAAGATCGCGCGTGCCACGGTGCGGATCGTCGAACCAACTCATCATCAGCATCGCGCCCTTCAGCACAAAGCGGTCGGCATGCCGTGACTGACTGAGCCGGAAAAGCAGTCGCTCGAGGGCGAAGCGGGTCAGAACCAAGTCAAAGCTCTGGCCGCTTGCCTTGGCGAGTTGCAGCAGCCGTGCACGCACCGATGCGCCGATGTTCCTGATCTCCTTAGCCATTTGCGGTCAGCGCCTCAAGGTAAGGCCGAATCACGGTAATAACCCCGCCGTGCTCGGCCTGTCTTGCAATTTCGCCAGGAGTGGCCTTACGCTGCCGAAGCGCTTCCTGGAGGCCCTCGATCGCCACCGACAGGCCGATCTTGTTGCGATATCGGAAACAATCCGCGATTGTTTTGACGATGCCAAACACCTTTACGGGCACCCCCTCGATGACATGGGTCTCTACGCTTTCATTGAGCAGACTTTCGGTGAAACGCACGATGCGAAGGGGTATGCCGTCGGGTTTGGGAGGCCAGTCCTTCTGGCCGATGGCCAGCCATACCTGTCTCGGGAGCTGATCAGTCAGGCCGTGAAACGCGAGTGCCGACACAAGGCAGACCACGCCCTTGGGTATACGCTTGGCGACCTCAGCCAGACTGTGATTGGCGTCGAGCGGTGCATCGGAGAGCTGGTAAAGGCCGCGCGCAAGTCGGAGCACCTCCCCGTCCCGCTCCATGCGACTCATCGTGGCGGCCGTTACGCCAGCGTCGCGCAGTTCTACAAGGCGCGCGATCCCACGCGCCGTCAGGAGGGCTTGGGCGATGTCGCGCTGGGAGATAGATGCTGGCATTGATATGATAGCTCGGAACTAAGGATTTACTGTCCGAGGATTTGTATCAAACTTCGACCGTGGGGGGAAGCTTTAACACTCGGCAACTTTTCCAATCGCCCACTTTGTACCTTATTTAATTCGTCGCCACGCTGAAAATACAGTTGCGACGGTCATCGCCATCCCGAAGGTGTACACCAGCGGAGACCAATGATCACTAATCCATGGTTGCTGGGCAGCAAGCTCTGGCGGCAGGGTAATCGCAGCGATCGTGAATACTGCTGTAGCCCCACTAATCCCCGCCGCAGCATAATTCGCCGCTCTGTCTGTTGATTATGGGATGGCCCGCCCTTCCGAGAACATCGAGTATGATGTCTCTTTTGAAGAGAAAGGAGCCGAGCCATGCAGATTTCCATATTGGGTGTCGACATTGGGAAGAACAGCTTCAGTGTCGTTGGTGTTGACGGCCAGGGTGCCGTGATTTTGCGTCGAACAATGCGGCGACAGACATTGATTGATTTTGTCGAGAAGCTGCCACGCTGCGTCATCGCGATGGAAGCATGCTGCGGCGCACATCATCTTGGTCGGCTCTTTGCCGCTGCTGGTCATGAAGTGCGGCTTATGTCGCCGGAATATGTCAGGCCTTACGTAAAAGCACAGAAGAATGATGATCGAGATGCAGAGGGAATTGCCGAGGCGGCGTCTCGCCCGACGATGCGGTTCGTGGACCTGAAGAGCCAAGAGCAACTTGATATCCAGACGCTGCATCGGGTTCGATCACGCCTGGTTGCTGAGCGCACGACCTTGATCAATCAGCTCCGCGCAATTCTTCTGGAACGAGGTGTGGTGTTCCCTGCCGGGCGCGTGAAGTTCGAAAGTGCTCTTGATGACCTTATTGCCGGAGGCAACGACGTATTGTCGCCGCGCATCCGAAGCCTGATCCTGGAATTGCGAGACGAATGGCGAAGGCTCGACCAGAAGATTGAGACGTTGAACACGGAGTTCGTAGCGCTCGCCAAGCAGAACAGCGCAATGCGTCGTCTGACTTCAATACCTGGGATCGGTGTCTTGAATGCGACCGCGCTCGTTGCAGCGATCGGAGATGCCAGCAGCTTCCAGCACGCCCGAGATCTTGGAGCATGGTTGGGACTTGTGCCTCGTCAGTTCACGACCGGTGGCAAGGCGCGGCTGCTTGGCATAACCAAGCGCGGCAATACATATCTGCGAACCCTGCTCGTTCATGGTGCTCGAGCGGCGATGCACACGCTCAGTCAGAGCGACACGCCGATCGGCCAATAGCTCAGAGCGATGTTGTCCAGAGGCGTGGCGCGTAATGTCGTCATCGTGGCCTTGGCGAACAAACTGGCGCGTATCGCGTGGGCGGTGTTGCGCAAAGGTCTGCCATACGAGCGGTCCTATGGCGTCGCGGTAAATTAGGTAATTGGCTGCTCTGATGCGCAGCCTACGATGTTTGCGAGTGGAATGGAGATGGCCTGACAGTTGATCGGCGTTCAGATAGCCCAGCAGTGGAAATGGTTCTTGGAAACCGTGTTGATTATCGTGGCGCTGAACGTGCGGATATCCATCTTGGCCACGGTATGACCGTGAGACCGAATACGTTGAAGCAGACTGGTCAGGTATCAAAAAATCACTTGCAAGCAGGGCGGGCCATACGTTCCACTGAGAGCTGACCCGGCGGGGGTGCGGACGAAAACTTGGACCACCAGCAGGAGGTAGTTCATGTATTCCTACGCAGACAGACTTCGAGCCGTTGAGCTCTACATCCGGCTTGGCAAGCGGCTCAAGGCAACCATTCGGCAGTTGGGTTACCCCACAAAGAATGCTCTGAAGGGTTGGTACCGCGAGTACGTCGAGAATCGCGACTTGCGTGTTCAGGCGGTAGCTCGAGCACCAAAATTTTCCGAGGCCCAAAAGCAGGCTGCCCTTGAGCATTACCGCACTCACGATCGTTGCATCTCTTCAACGATGAGGGCGCTTGGCTACCCTGGTCGCGGAACTCTAACCGGATGGGTCCGGGAGGCCTTTCCGGAGGCGCGCTCATCCATGGTTGGTCGATCTTGGCGCCGTGGCTATTCCGATGAGATCCGGCAAGCAGGGGTCATAGGTCTCTGTAGTGGAGATGAAAGCGCTCAACAGGTGGCTGACCGGCTGGGCGTCTCAAGGCCGACATTGTATAGCTGGAGAGACCAGCTTCTCGATCAGGAGGCTTCTTCATCCATGAAACGCCGCAAAACCGACGCTAAAGCGCCAGAACGTGAAGAACTCGAGCGACAGCTCGAAGCCCTCCAGCGCGATGTCCGCCAGTTGCAACTCGAGCATGACCTCCTGAAGAAGGCCAATGAACTGCTAAAAAAAGGCCTGGGCGTCGATCTGCAGATCCTGTGTCAACGGCGGAGTAAAATCCTGCCACGCGGCGGCGCAAAAGTCGGCCACTTGTGGCGCGCGCATGAGACCGCCGGGAGGGCTTAGGCCCGAGCGGGGGTCTCATGCGCGCGTTGCGATTTTCGAAGGGCGTCAGCCGGCCTTTCGGGCGCGGCTTTGGGCGAGACGATAGCTGTCGCCGTTCATCTCGAGGATGCTGACGTGATGGGTGATGCGGTCGAGCAAAGCGCCGGTCAGGCGCTCGGACCCCAAGGTTTCCGTCCATTCGTCAAAAGGAAGGTTGCTGGTGATCAGGGTCGCGCCTCGCTCGTATCGTTGCGAGATCAGCTCGAACAGCAATTCCGCGCCGGTCTTTGACAGCGGCACGAAGCCCAGTTCATCGATGATCAACAGCTGGTAGGCGGCCATCTGCTTCTGGAACCGGATGAGACGCCGCTCGTCGCGCGCCTCCATCATCTCGCTGACCAGTGCGGCCGCTGTCGTGAACCCAACGGACAGGCCCTTCTGGCAGGCGGCCAGGCCGAGGCCGAGCGCCACATGGGTCTTGCCCGTGCCGCTGGGGCCGAGAGCGATAACGTTCTCCCTGCGCTCGATCCATTCGCAGCGCGCCAGTTCCAGCACCTGCATCCTGTTCAGCTTTGGGATGGCGGCGAAGTCGAAACTGTCGAGGCTTTTGACGACCGGGAACCTGGCCGCCTTGATGCGACGCTCGACCTTGCGACGGTCCCGTTCGATCATCTCCCGCTCGGCAAGCCGGGTGAGGTATCCGACATGATCGACGCCTTCGGTGGCGCACAGCCGGGCCAGCTTCTGGTACTCGCGCTGGAAACTCGGCAGCTTCAGGGTTTTGAGATAATGGGTGAGAAGGATCTCGGGTGCTTGGGTGTTCATGCGACTTCTCCCGCATCCGACGACAGGAGACGCATATACGCCTTCGCCGATGTCGTCTCGACCGTCGCCCTCGGCAAATACGGGTAGATGGACAGGTCCAGTCTGGGCGGCCGGCGTTCCACCCGGCACAGGATCAGATGCTTGACGGCGTCAAAGCCAATGGCGCCAAGCTGGATCGCCTGCTTCACCGCCGCATGCAGATCGGCGAGTTCGAAGCTCTCCAGCAGGCGGAGGACCTGCACGTACTCACGCCGGCCGTGTTTGGCCATGCGGCCTTCCATCAACCGGCGCAGCGTAGCGAACTCTTGCGGCAAGTCCCAGCCCTGGAGGGGCGCTGCCTGATCCAGCGAATTGATCTTCTGCTCGATCAGCGGCAGGTAATGGACAGGATCGAAGACGACGTCTTCCCGTTCCCAGCACCGAGGATGGCGGGCGATGATCTCGCCACGGCCACCAATGACCACTTCGTTGACATAGCCGCGCACCCACACATCCTGATGGCCATAGGCGACCGGGACGGAATAGTCGTTGGTCTTGTAGCGCACCAGCGACTGCGCCGTCACCTTGGCACTTGCCTGGTCGCAGGCATCAAATGGCGAGGCTGGCAAGGCGCGCATGGCAGCCAGATCGCGCCGCAAGCGCTCGCCGATCGTCTCGCTCTCGCCGCGCAGCCTGTCGCGCTGGCGCTTCCGGCACTGCTCCTCCAGAAAGGTGTTGAACGCCTCCCATGTCGCAAACTGCGGGATCGGTACCATGAAGTTGCGCCGGGCATAGCCGACGAGACCCTCGACGTTCCCCTTGTCGTTGCCCTTGCCGGGACGGCCATAGCGATCCCGGATAAGGTAGTGGGACAGGAAGCCGCTGAACAACGTCGCGCGCTTGCGGGTGCCGTCAGGCAAAATCTTCGCCACCAGGCAACGGTCGTTGTCGTAGACGATCGATTGCGGCACGGCGCCGAAGAAAGCGAACGCATGGACATGGCCATCGACCCAGGCCTCGGCCACTGCCGCCGGATAGGCCCGCACGTAGCAGCCGTCGCTGTGCGGAAGGTCGAGCACGAAGAAATGCGCCTTCTGCTCGACACCGCCGATGACCACCATCGCCTCACCGAAATCGGCCTGCGCATGGCCGGGCGGATGCGACAGCGGCACGAACACTTCCTGGCGGCGCTGATCCCGCTCGCGCATGTAATCCTTGATGATCGTATAGCCGCCAGTGAACCCGCATTCGTCTCGAAGCCGGTCAAACACCCGCTTGGCCGTATGGCGCTGCTTGCGCGGCACTTGTCTGTCTTCGTCCAGCCAGTGATCGATCGTCGAGACAAACGCATCCAGCTTGGGCCGCCGGATCGGTGATTGTCGCTGATAGCCAGGTGGCGTCGAATAGGACAGCATCTTGGAAACGCTGTCGCGCGATATGTTGAAATGCTTTGCAGCCTGACGCCGGCTCATGCCTTCCGAGCAAGCCAGTCGAACCTTCAGATATAATTCCACGGTATAGATCCCCAGGCCCTCCTGCGCTCATTGCAGAAGAGAAATAGGTGGCCGACTTTTACGCCGCCCGAAGCGGGACAATCCCGCCGCTACCGTGGTCTAATTTTGCACCGCCGCTCTCACATGAGGAGATCGCGGCTCTCCACGACCAGTTGGGCAATGAAGAAACGCGAGCACTGGCCGCCGACAAGCTCCGCACGCTGGTCAGCCGCATCGATCTCGTGCCCGATGGTGCGGAACTGGTGATCGTGCTGCGCGGCGATCTGTCCGCGATCCTGACGTTTGCATCTGGCAAAAGGAAGCCCGAATTTCTCAACGAGCGGGCAATCCTCGAAGACCTTATGGGCCGCGCTGGTCAATCCGGTGCCCAGAAACGCAAAAGGCCCCACGAAGGGGCTTTGATGGGATCACAGGGATCGTTGGTTGCGGGGGCAGGATTTGAACCTGCGGCCTTCAGGTTATGAGCCTGACGAGCTACCGGGCTGCTCCACCCCGCGGAAGGGAAAGGGACTGAGTGTGTGGGAGAAGATATAATGTTTGCCTTTAGCAGACCTGGCAGCGACCGACTCTCCCGCGTCTTAAGACGAAGTACCATAGGCGCTGGGGCGTTTCACGGCCGTGTTCGGAATGGGAACGGGTGCGGCCACCCCGCCAGAACCACCAGGTCGGCTAAGGGCAAACGATGAGAAGCTGGATTTGTTGGCGAATGGTGAGCTGTAAGCAGTGAGCCGGTTATGACTTTGCTGTGGCGTCTGTTTCGCTGGATTTGAACACGTCTTTGGAGTGCTTGCCGGACGCCTGTGACCCAGACCCTGTGGTCTGGCAAGCGCAAGGCGCGTCGCCCATCGTTGGGCGCGCCGTCCGTGAGCCGAAGCGGCAAAGCCGCGACAGCGTGAGGACAAAACATGCGATCGAGCCGACGAAGGCTTTGCCTTCGCGGCGACCGGCGAAGGCTTTCGCCTTCACCTTGCGATGAGCATGGGCAATGGGAACGATCAAGTTCGATCGAACGATTAGTACCGGTAAGCTTCATGCATTGCTGCACGTCCACACCCGGCCTATCAACGTGGTCGTCTTCCACGGTTCTCAAGGGAATACTCGTTTTCAGGGGGGTTTCCCGCTTAGATGCCTTCAGCGGTTATCCCGTCCATATATAGCTACCCTGCTATGCCCTTGGCAGGACAACAGGTCCACCAGAGATATGTCCATCCCGGTCCTCTCGTACTAGGGACAGATCCTGTCAATATTCCAACACCCACGGCAGATAGGGACCGAACTGTCTCACGACGTTCTGAACCCAGCTCACGTACCGCTTTAATTGGCGAACAGCCAAACCCTTGGGACCTGCTCCAGCCCCAGGATGCGATGAGCCGACATCGAGGTGCCAAACAACCCCGTCGATATGGACTCTTGGGGGTCATCAGCCTGTTATCCCCGGCGTACCTTTTATCCGTTGAGCGATGGCCCTTCCACGCGGGACCACCGGATCACTATGACCGACTTTCGTCTCTGCTCGACTTGTCAGTCTCGCAGTCAGGCGGGCTTATGCCATTGCACTCGACGAACGATTTCCGACCGTTCTGAGCCCACCATCGCGCGCCTCCGTTACTCTTTCGGAGGCGACCGCCCCAGTCAAACTACCCACCATACACTGTCCCGGATCCGGATAACGGACCGCGGTTAGACATCCATGACGATAAGGGTGGTATTTCAAGGATGGCTCCACCTGAACTGGCGTCCAAGCTTCAAAGCCTACCACCTATCCTACACATGCCGACACGAATGCCAGTGTAAAGCTATAGTAAAGGTGCACGGGGTCTTTCCGTCTGACCGCAGGAACCCCGCATCTTCACGGGGAATTCAATTTCACTGAGTCTATGCTGGAGACAGCGGGGAAGTCGTTACGCCATTCGTGCAGGTCGGAACTTACCCGACAAGGAATTTCGCTACCTTAGGACCGTTATAGTTACGGCCGCCGTTTACTGGGGCTTCAGTTCAAAGCTTGCACCTCTCCCTTTAACCTTCCAGCACCGGGCAGGCGTCAGGCCCTATACGTCGTCTTAAAGACTTCGCAGAGCCCTGTGTTTTTGATAAACAGTCGCTACCCCCTGGTCTGTGCCACCCCATCATACTTGCGTACAAAAGGGTCACGCTTCTTCCGAAGTTACGCGTGCAATTTGCCGAGTTCCTTCAGCATAGTTCTCTCAAGCGCCTTGGTATGCTCTACCTGACCACCTGTGTCGGTTTCGGGTACGGTCTATACGGTGGGGCTATTTCCTGGAACCGCTTCCCCGCCCTGACAATCCAATAAGTCAGAACAAGTTACGCAATCCGTCACTTCCCACCAGGCCCACGAATATTAACGTGGTTCCCATCGACTACGCGTTTCCGCCTCGCCTTAGGGGCCGGCTAACCCTGCTCAGATTAACTTTAAGCAGGAACCCTTGGTCTTTCGGCGAGAGGGTCTCTCACCCTCTTTATCGTTACTCATGTCAACATTCGCACTTCCGATACCTCCAGGAGCCCTCACGGGTCTCCCTTCACAGGCTTACGGAACGCTCCGCTACCGCTCTGCGATCCGTTAGGATCGTCAGAACCCTCAGCTTCGGTGCATGGCTTTAGCCCCGTTACATTTTCGGCGCAAAACCCCTTAATTAGACCAGTGAGCTGTTACGCTTTCTTTAAATGATGGCTGCTTCTAAGCCAACATCCTGGTTGTTTTGGGAGTCTCACATCCTTTCCCACTTAGCCATGACTTGGGGACCTTAGATGGAGGTCAGGGTTGTTGCCCTCTTCACGACGGACGTTAGCACCCGCCGTGTGTCTGCCGAGTAGTACTCTCAGGTATTCGGAGTTTGATTAGGATCAGTAAGACGGTGAGTCCCCATAGCCCATTCAGTGCTCTACCCCCTGAGGTATTCGCTCGACGCACTACCTAAATAGTTTTCGCGGAGAACCAGCTATCTCCGAGTTTGATTGGCCTTTCACCCCTAGCCACAAGTCATCCCAATCTATTGCAACAGATGCGGGTTCGGTCCTCCAGTTGGTGTTACCCAACCTTCAACCTGCTCATGGCTAGATCACTCGGTTTCGGGTCTAATGCGACATACTCAAACGCCCTATTCAGACTCGCTTTCGCTGCGCCTACACCTATCGGCTTAAGCTTGCATGTCACACTAAGTCGTTGACCCATTATACAAAAGGTACGCCGTCACCAATAATGGCTCCGACTGTTTGTAGGCAACCGGTTTCAGGTTCTATTTCACTCCCCTTGTCGGGGTGCTTTTCACCTTTCCCTCACGGTACTTGTTCGCTATCGGTCATGCACGAGTACTTAGGCTTGGAGAGTGGTCTCCCCATGTTCAGACAGGATTTCACGTGTCCCGCCTTACTCTAGGACGATAAAAGCATCACCGCATACGGGGCTATCACCCACTATGGCCGACCTTTCCAAGTCGTTCTGCTTTAGCAATCATCGCCACTGGCCTGGTCCGCGTTCGCTCGCCACTACTTGCGGAGTCTCGGTTGATGTCCTTTCCTGCAGGTACTTAGATGTTTCAGTTCCCTGCGTTCGCCTCTTACACCCTATGGATTCAGGTGTAGATACCTTATTGATAATGCTTGGAAACCGAGCGCGTCCTTGACGCGGTAAGCCGTCAGTCGTGAGCCGTAAACAGATGGAAACCAACTGCTAACTGCTTACCAATTCCGGATCACACGTGCCATCGGCACGCTCGATTTCCCAAGCATTTAAGGTGGGTTTCCCCATTCGGACATCTAAGGATCAAAGCTTATTCGCAGCTCCCCTTAGCTTATCGCAGCGTATCACGTCCTTCTTCGCCTGTGCATGCCAAGGCATCCACCAATTGCCCTTAATTCACTTGATCGTTCTCATTGCCTATGCTCATCATCTGTTTGATTGGAATACCCTATCCTCTGTGCTTGACGCTCAAAGGTGAGATCCCAACCTGACCATCCCCACACCTCTTTCAAAGTGTATCGGACAGACCGGCTCTCGCTAACGATATGCGAGATCCGAACGACAAGGGTTACCTTTTACAACCCTCGTCTTTCAACGATGCCATCGACGTGTTCGATCTGAGCCTTATCCGCAGGCACGCCGGTGCACTGCAAGGTCAGATCTTTAAGACCAGCTTCTCGAGATAATGTCTGAGAGCGCGCGGTCAGGCAACGCTCACCAGCAGACCATCGAAAGGTGATCGGAAACACCAAGATCCCCGTACCCTTAAGGATACGAAGCTCGATATTCCAAACCACCAACAAGGCATCTGCCTGAGTTGCAGGCTTCCCACCTTCCCCAAACCCTCAACCGCATCGGATCGGCTAGACCTTCATACGGTTTCAAACGGGCCTGGGCTCGGACGCCATAACCAACCACCTTTCGATGATCCGTCACAACACCTGGAAGCCTCCAGACATATCTTCTCTTCACAATGTATCAGAACAGGCATCAGGCTCATAAAGCCGATGCAATCGGGTTTCTTCTCTCTTAGGATATTTTGTTGCGTCATCCATCACCATCCACCAAGGCGCTTTCTTCAAAACACCGCAATGGTGGAGCTGAGCGGGATCGAACCGCTGACCCCCT